>DATAGL010000605.1:0-5720 GCA_036263755.1 Chitinophagaceae bacterium
ACCACGGCTCATGCTCAGAATGATAGCTAGCAGGATGATAAGAAAACCCAGCATCCGCCCCCGGCTGCCCCGGGCCACAAAAAACACCAGCGGCAACGCCATCATCAATTGCAGACTAAACCAATTCGGTTCCGGAAAAAAAGAATACACCCGCTTCAGCAGGTGCTCTCCCAGGATTGCAGATTCGGGGTTACCAGGCAGTACGAAATGAAAAAGGTTAAAACCAAGAAACTGAATAATGCCATACACTGATGAAAACAGGGCGCCGCAATAAATCCATTTGAAGAGGTACCGCCGCTGCTCATAAACTGTGGTGACGGATGCGATATTCAGAACGAATAATGCAAACATCTCGAGCTTGACAATGTTGGCCAGGATGTCTGCTGTTGAGGCGCCCAGCATGCTGCCCCTGTAGCAACTGCCCAGTAGGCCAATATTAAACAACGAAAAAAAAAGGAGCGATTTTTTATCTACGTACCGGATAGGCAGCAGGAAAAGAAGGACCAGGATCTGATATCCTTTTGCCTTGAAGCCTCCTATATTTAGATATACGAGCGAATCGTTTAGCGACAGAAACAGCGCAAGGCCCAAAATATGGATTCGGATCTGCTCAATCTTGTTCCACATACTGTTCGATTGCTTTTTTTACGCTGGCCATGTTTTCTGCGCTCATCACATAGCTGTCCAGCCGGTGATCATTGAGGCAACCTGGGTATTCGATCCGCTTGATGGCCCGCTCAAGGATAGTGTAGCTTTTCTTCAGTGCTTCTGCCTGTGGCAACGCTAACTGCCCCCAGGTTTTCCAGCCCTTACCAGCACTGACCTCTGCCCACTTCAGCACTTCAGGAACAAAGTTGAAATAGGCCCTTCCGAATGAAATTACCGGCGTACCGGCTTTCAGGCTTTCAATGCCAACGGTACTGTTCAGTGTCATCACAGCACGGGCATCACGAATAATTTCCTTGCTGGGCACTGTAGGATCCACAAGCTGGACGCCTTTCTGCCGGCGCAGGAACAGGTAGAACGAAAAATTACGTTGACTGAACATGGCAGGGTGTTCCTTCACGTACAGTTTCCTTCCTTCCTCCAAATGTTCCAGCACTGTTTCAATCCATTGACGCTGACTTTTGAAGGGGTAAGCATACAGACTGGTTGTTATCTCCGGTTCGAACTGAAGAAATAGCACATACTGGCCTTTCTCCACCTTTTTTTGCCATAAATACCGACCTATCATTTTTAAAATAAAAAACCGGTACCAGCGCATCATTCGCCCTACATAAAAATTGAAACCCGGCACAAAATCAGCAGAATACATTGCATCAGCCCGGTACGTCTTTAACAGGTTTGCCAACCGGCTCCGTCTGTTCTGTTTCAGCTTGTTCACCTTCAGCAAATTACCCAGCTTTGTTTGATTAGTGAACTGCATATAACCTGGAATTTTTGGGTTATCAGCTGTATAGCCGACAGAAGAACCTACCCAAACCTTCTCCTCTTCATAAAACTCCGGTAAACGGCGTATGCTGTAGTGATCGTCAATAAAAAATAAAGTATTCGGCGTAATCGGGGAGGCAATAAAATAAGCATACGGCACCCGTGCTTCCTGAGCCTTCCTATAAAGGAGGAGCTCAAAAGCGGAACTGATTTCTCCAATGATTTGGCTATAGCAGTGCACATCAAGCACTTCATGAATGAAGTGTAAATAGCAGTTGAGAAAGCGTTTGATCTTCCCTGGGTCATGGAAACGTTTCAATTTTTTATCCACCAATACGGCCTTTTCAAACACCTCCTTCGAAAGAGCAGGCTGTTCATCAAGGCTCGTCCCTGATGCCATCCTTCTTTTTACTAACTCAGGTACAATCCACACCTTTTTCGCCGGTGGAATGGAATTGTCTTTAAGCTGCGCGCTCCAGTCTGCTGCCACGCGGTACGACTGGGCTATAATTTCATAGCTGTAGCCATCCTTGCAATACTCCTGAATCAGCCGAAGTTCGCGTTCCGGATGGAATTTGATCAGTACAAGAATATGTTTTTGCTTTTCAGGCATAGGATCAACAGTTTTTTTTGAAAGCCCGCTTGTGGAAGAAGGCTACAAATAGTATAAAAAGGGCCGGCTGGCAGCTCATCAGCGCTACCATTGTGTTCAGATTGCCGGACCAGTATTGCCGGATCAGAATAAAAACCAACAGGGTAAGTCCGAGGCTCAACACATTAATTCCGAGTAGCCACATATTTTTATTCTGCGATGTGAAAAGCATTTCCAGAATCGCAGAAGTACACCAAAAAAGAAAGTATAGGTTCACCAACAGGATAACACTGCTGTATATCCCGGCCTCGGGATCTATATAGGCAAAATAGATCAGCTCGGCAATGCTCAACCCCATTGCCGCGAAAAGGAGCAGAGGCAGATAAATATTGCTGAAGAATCTCCGGAACTGAAGTTCCTTAAGGAAAATCTTTTTCGTAAAATAAGCTTGCACCAGCGAATGGATTATCTGAACTGAGAGCCCAAGACGCAAAAGCAGTGAAACTATGAACATGGACTGCTGGTCTTCTGCCCGGTAAAAATGCACCTTCAGATAATTTTGAATGAAAATGGCTATTGTTACATTTACGAATACCGGAAAGGAGTACCGGACCGACTGTTTCAGGAACTGCGTGATTTCTGTCCACGGCCATTTTTGGATCAGGTTCCGCAAGCTTTTGAGTCGAAAAACAACATACACCAATTGCACCGCTGCCATCAAGGGGAAAATAAATTCAGCTGAGGCCAGGAGGTATTGACCAACAAACGTAGTCGCCAGCAAGCTCAGGTTGATCAAAATAGAATCTCGGATCACGAGTCCTTGGCGGTTTTCCAGGCGCAAGTAATCAAACACAAAAAAATATAGGGAGATATACGCGAGCCGCATAAAGGCAAAGAGCAGGTTGGTTTCGTTAATCAACAGGCATACCAGCGCACCCAGCAGGATGAGCCCAACCTGACAGGTAAATACCGACATGCTGAGCCGAAGGTATTTGTCCCGATCTGAACTGTTGCTGTACCCATAAAGAAAGAACATGCGTGCAACTAGGTCGCTGGCTGGTACCATTACGGTAGCCAGGGAAAATATAAATTCGAGGCGGGTGTATACAGCCTCAGAAGTAAGATAAAGCAGGCAAAGGGGCAGGAAACCTGTCAGTATCCGCTCAATGATAAAACCGGCTGAAAAGCTGCCCAGCTGTTTTAATTTGGCTCGGTTCAACCCTATCCATCGCATTTTATTTTGGAGGATTACTTTCACGACTTTAGCAGTTGGTTTGGCCGGAACAAAGAGACTACAATAGTCCCAACCATTCAGGCATGTACATTGCGCACCATCACATTTTTTGAACCTAAAAACCGCTTTATTTCGAGCGGCGTCGTCTGTGTAAAATGAAATAAGCTTGCTGCGGCTACTGCCGAAGCGCCACTTGATAGAATAGCTTCCGAAAAGTCTTCCAGTTTACCTGCACCGCCAGATGCAATCACCGGAATGTTCACAGCGTTGCTAACATCCCTGATCAGTTGCAGGTTATACCCTTCCATGCTTCCATCCAGTTGGACATCGGTTAGCAGAATTTCACCGGCGCCCAGTTCTTCGGCTTCCTTGGCCCATTCCACTACCTTATGTTCCGTCATGCGTGAACCGGAGTGCGAAAAACAGTAGTAAACGCCATCTGCACCTTTAGCAGCATCGATGCTGACCACCACGCACTGCGAACCGAAACGATCGGCCGCTCTGCGGATCAACTGGGGGTCTTCCAAAGCTGCCGTATTCAAAGCGATTTTATCAGCACCTAACCGCAATGCTTTTGTAATGTGCTCCAGGGTACGGATACCGCCTCCAAATGTGAGCGGTACAAAGCATTCATGCGCTATTTCGGAAAGCATTTCAAAATCCGGGTCGGCCTGCTCGGTACTTGCTGAGATATCCACAATGATCATTTCATCCACTTGCCGGGTGTTATACACTTTAACTGCCGGTAGTATACTGCCTACACGGCGCCAGCTGTTAAACCCTACACCTTTTACCAGACCAAAATTTTTCCAAAGCAACGTGGGAATGACCCTTATTTTTAACATAGGTTAAATGGTTAAAAAGTTCCGTAAGAGCTGAAAACCTGTACTTGAGCTTTTCTCCGGATGGAACTGTGTACCAATAATATTCCCTGAACGAACCATGGAAACAAAGTTCCCGCAATATGGCGTAGTTGTAAGACTATACGCTGGATCGGCCGGTTGAAAGTGAAAGCTGTGAACAAAATAGAAATCGGACATATTCCGGATACCATGCATCATGGGATCATCCGGTCGCTCAATCTTTAATTCATTCCAGCCCACATGCGGCACACGTTCGCCCGATATAGGCACCAGAGGCACCACTGAACCCGGTATCAGCTCCAGCCCTTCCTCTTCCCTCACCTCCGTACCTTTGGTGGCCAGCAACTGCATGCCAAGGCAAATGCCCAGAAGTGGCACCTTGTCCTCCAGCGCCAGGTGCCGAATCTTTTCCACAAGCCCTTTGGAACGCAGGTTGGCCATAGCGTCCGGGAAAGCACCTACACCCGGGAGAACGGCATGTGTGCAGTCATCAAAGTCTGAAGGGTAATGCGAGATCACTACCTCACCTGCACCGCACTCTTCCAGGGCTCGCTTTACAGATCCCACGTTACCCATTCCATAATCAATGATGAGTACTTTCATGTCAATGTTTACTAGGGTGATATAACTTCTTTAGGTTGCCGTTTTTGTCTTTTAAGAGGTTCCCCCTGCTGTCCAATGCGAAGATCTTTTTATTGGTAAACCGATCGCAGATCCTGGTAAACTCCTCGACTGTCATATCCAAAGGCGCCAAGATCTCAGCCAATGGCTTACCCAGGTAACTGGAAGGGAACTGGCCATCATTACGGTCCACCATGGCAATAGCATCCTCCCGCGTGATCCGGCCCCGGCGCAGGTGTAAACAGGCAATATCGGTAGCGCGGCCAAAACCGAACTTCAGGTATTTAAAATAGTCGTGAATACCTGTTTGGTAATTGTCGAGGTTCTCATAGTTCACTACGGAGCCTTCAACGGTACGGTCGAAAGTAAGAAAGCCGTTGGCCTGTGCAAGCAGTGCGTTGGAATAACCATCCCAAGGAAGGTAATACCCAAGGAAGATGCCGGTTACACCAACGCGCGTCAGGTCCTCGTCAGAGGGATAAGAATAGGCAATAAGGTCCTGCTGGCGGATTCCTTCCATTCCCACCATATCACTTACACGCATGCCGAGCAAACCGCCAAATTCTTCCAGCCAGCGGCGGGTTAGCACATTATTCTCTACATCAGTAGCCGGTCCTCCGTACTCATGCTGGGAGTTTTCCCCCCACACAATCAGTTTGATCCCGTATTGAACCGCAGCCCGAACAGGAATAGTGAAGATGCCAACATGCTCCGGCCAGGAAATATCTCCTACCTGAGTGAGTCCGATACGGTTGAGCTTTGCCCGGACATTCGGATTCGGCGAGAATTCAACATAGTCCACACCAAGGTGCTTGATATTTTCAATATTCTTACGGCCGATATCGGAAAGATGGCAAGTGGTAGAGGTTACGCACAATGGGTTTAATCCCAGCTGTAACATCTTGATTACCTGGTAAGTACTGTCTTTACCACCGCTAACCGGCACAATACAATCCCAGTTGCTGCCATCCTTGGATTT
>DATAGL010000606.1:0-6062 GCA_036263755.1 Chitinophagaceae bacterium
AATTAGTTTCCGCATATTTTTATCCCACATGCGTTTTTGGGGTTGCTGCACAAAATAAAGAGGTACAACCCTTTGCACTTGCGTTTTCATGTTGCCCCAACCCAAAATACGCAACTCCTGCCAAAAGCAGTAACCCGAAAAACGCAACGCTCTTTCCCGGCCCTCACCCCAGCCTGCCGCCCCTTTCTCCTCTTTGTCTCCTCATTGCTTCCCCGGAAAACGCCCCGTTTCGCCCCGGATTTCCCCGGATTCCGGGGAAGCAATGAGGCGAATCCGGGGAGGCAAAGAGGAACCAATGAGGCAAAACCGGGGAGAAAGTGCAGTTCATCCTACCATTTCCGAGGTGCCCGTCCCGGCATTTGCCGAAGACCATCCCGGAAAAGTACCCCCCGGGCTGCGGAGGGCCCCACATTTAATCCGGCAGCCGGCGGCAGGACCAATGGCCCGATCGCCACCGGAGGAGGAACAGGAGCCGGTGCCCGCCGCTGTCAATTTTTCACCGGAGTGCTGTCAATTTTTTGGGCAGAGGGGTCCGGAGCGCATTTTTAGACCGGTAAGGAGATTTTTGCATACTCTTTGTGCGCGCTTTTTTCGCAAATCGCCCGTTCATGACCCGGTACATCCTGGCAGTTTGTGTTTTATTCATCGGACTGAAACTATTTGTCCACTGCACCCTGCTGCCATGGGCCGGTGCCGGCATCGAGCTTTGCTTTCCCGAAGAAGAGAAAGAGGTGAAAGAAGCAGAACCGAAGAAAAGCAAGTCCGTGCCCGACGAGGTGGTGAGCGGCTTCCTGCCCGCCCTGCGCACCTCCGCGGACGCCTTCCGCAACAGCCTTTCTTTCTTCCCCGTCAAAAAGCCCCGCCTGGGCTTCCTTTTCCCGCCGTTTACGCCCCCGGATCCCTGCCTCCATTCCTGACCCGGCATCCGCGTTGATGCCGCACCCGGCTTTATTTCTGGATACCTCAAAGGCTTTATCATGAAAAAATCAGTGTTGGAAAATCTGAAATATGACGTTCCTGCGGGCGTGGTCGTATTCCTGGTGGCCGTGCCCCTCTGCCTGGGCATCGCCCTGGCCTCCGGCGCCCCCTTCTTCAGCGGACTCATTGCCGGCATCGTGGGCGGACTGGTCATCGGTTCCCTCAGTAATGCCCCGCTAAGTGTCAGCGGTCCCGCAGCCGGCCTGACCGCCATTGTACTGTCCGGCATCCACCGGCTGGGCAGCTTCGAAACCTTCCTGGCCGCCGTTGTGCTGGCCGGCTTTTTCCAGTTGCTGCTCGGTCTGTTGCGCGCCGGCAGCATCTCCAGCTATTTTCCCGGCAGCGTGATCAAGGGCATGCTCACCGGTATCGGCATCATCATCATCCTCAAACAGATCCCCCATGCCCTGGGAACGGCAGGAAAGGCACCGGCCGTTGCGGGCGGCGGGGACACCTTCCTCCACCGGCTGCTCTCCCCCCTGCAGGGAGTCCATAGCGGCGTGGCCCTGATTACCGGGATTTCTCTGGCCCTGCTCCTCCTCTGGGAACAGCCCTTTATGAAACGCTTCCGGGCTGTACCCGGCGCCCTGGTAGCCGTGCTCGCGGGCGTGCTGCTGAACCTTTTGTTCGGGGCTTATATCCCGGCCCTGGCCGTCGGCGGGGGGCAGCTGGTGCAGGTGCCGGTGGCCGGCAGCCTTCCGGAGTTTCTCGGCTTGTTCACCCTGCCCCGGTTCTCCGCCCTGCTGAACGGCGAGGTGCTCCTGGTGGCCTTTACCATAGCGGCGGTGGCTTCCGTGGAAACCCTGCTCTGCATCGATGCCGTGGATAAAATGGATCCGCAGCGCCGGCTGACGGACCAGAACCGGGAACTGAAGGCGCAGGGCATCGGCAATATGGTGTCCGGCCTGCTGGGCGGGCTGCCCATCACCAGCGTCATCGTGCGCTCGTCGGCCAACGTCAATGCCGGCGCCCGCAGCAAAGCCTCCACCATCCTCCACGGGGCGCTGATCCTCGTATGCTGCCTCTTTATCCCGCACCTGCTGAACCGGATTCCCCTGGGCGCCCTGGCCGCCATCCTGCTGATGACCGGCTATAAGCTGGCGCGCCCTTCCGTGTTCCGCGACATGTTCGCCCATGGAAAATACCAGTGGGTGCCCTTCCTCGTCACGGTGGTTGCCGTGGTAGGTACCGACCTGCTGACCGGGGTGGGCCTCGGGCTGCTCACCAGCATGGTGGCCGTGCTGTACGGGAATGTAAAGAACCCGTTCCGGCTCCGGGAAGAAGCCTCCCCCGGCGGCGGGGTCCGGATGATCCTGTCCGAAGAGGTTTCCTTCCTGAACAAGGCCCGCATCAAAAAGGCGCTGGAAGAGCTGCCGCCCCACAGCACCGTCGTTATCGATGCACACCTGACCCGGTACATTGATTTCGATGTGCTGGAACTGATCCGGGAGTTCCGGGCCGTCAAAGCGCCGGAACGGAACATCCGGTGCCTCCTCACCGGGTTCCGGGAAGAATACGGGCTGGAGAATCACCGGCCCGTCTCACCGGAAAGCCCGGCCTTTGCCTATGTATCCAACAGGGAGCTGGTGGGGCAGGAGGGGAAGCTGATGAGCAATTGAAGCACCTCAAACGGCTCCGGCAAATCCTGCCCGGAACGGCATACCGCCGTGCTGCCGAAGATGCCCCCAAAATGCGGAGCGTGCCGGTAAAGGCACGCTCTTTTTTATTGCAGGCCATTTGCCCCCGGCCGGCTTTCTTGCTTCCGTGCGGTCGTTTGCGGCGCTTGCACCGGGCTCCTGTTTTATCTTTAGGGACAAGGATTTACAACCCCCTTTGCCTCTTCATGAAACGCATCCTGCTGTACGCAGCGCTCCTCCTTTTTTGTGGCTCCCCGCTGGCCGGGCAAACGCGCCCCATCGACTGGGGACGGGAACGAACCGTTCATGACCACCCCATCACGGGCCGGGATACCAGCGGAACCGATCCGGAAGTACGCTTCCGGCGCACCTTCGGGTCGGAATACGGCCGGATGCTGCCCCTGCCGGGCGGCCGGTGGCTGGCCGCCTACACCGTTTCCCGGAACGACGGCTACCGGAAAGATCCCGAAGGCGGGTTTTGGCTGGAAATAGCCGCCAGTACCGATAAGGGCCGGACCTGGAAACCCCTGGCCACGATCCGGGAGGAGGGCCGCGACCTCGACAACGCCCAGATGATCCGGCTGCCCGACGGGTCGGTCCTGCTGGCCTGCCGCTCGGTGCGCTGGCAGGAATCGTACCGCCTGCCGGTGTACCGGAGCGCCGACGGGGGGCGGACCTGGGAGCAGATCAGCACCATCGATGCCAACGAAGGGGTACCGGGCGCCCTAGGTAAGCCCGACAAGGGCGTTTATGAGCCGCACCTCGGTTTCGGGGCCGACGGCCGGCTGGCCGTGCTCTATGCCAGCGAAAAACACGTAACGGACAGCCTCCCGTACGGACAGATCATCGCGCAGAAAGTGTCACCGGATTTCGGAAGGAGCTGGGGCCCCGAGCAGTGGGTGACACACCACCCGGGGCAGCCGGCCTCAAGGCCGGGCATGCCCGTATGGACGCGGATGAAGAACGGGCAGTACATCGTGGTATACGAAGTGTGCGGACCGGAGCACTGCCATGTGTATTTCAAAACGAGCCCGGACGGATACACCTGGCCGGTGGGCCTGGGCCAGCCCATCCCGGAGCAAACCGGCGGGCCCTACGTGGTATCGCTGAACGACGGCACCCTGGCCGTTATCTCCAACCGGGGCAACGTTTCCCTCAGCCGCGATTACGGGCGGAGCTGGTCGGTAGCGGGGCAGCCCTTTCCCCACCGGGTGGATTTTTCGAAGGATTGGACCCAGACGATCTGGTCTTCCCTTTACCCGGCCGGGCGCCGGGGCCTGATCGCCATGACCGCGGTAAAGCGTGAGGGGGGCGGGCATAGCATCCGGATCCGGTCGGGGCGCATTGGAAAGGGCAACTAACCGGCGGCCATGCCGGCCGGTTCCTGCCGGTAACCCGTCCGCTGCCAGGTTGCTCCGCCGTACCGGAGCGGGGTATTATTCCAGGACAAGGGGTACGCCGGCTTTCTTTAATCCCCTGTTTTCACCAGCTTCACGATTTTCGGTTCCCCGCCTGCGGAAACGGAGGCATAGTACACGCCGGGGCGGTATGCGGCACCGAATGTAAACGTTGCGGCTGCGGAGATATCTTTTCTGGTTTCCAACAGCCGGCCCAGCGCATCAAAAATCCGTACGCTCCATACTTCTTCCCTGCTGTGCCGCACAGAAAGCGTAAACGCCTGGCGCGACGGGTTCGGATAAGCCATCACCTTCAGCCCCGATTCGGACAGCAGGGCTGCCTCGCTTCCCGAAGCAGCGGCACCGCTGTCGTGGGCGGTTACGATGCCTTTTGCCAGGAGGAGGCCGGAAACCGACAGGCTGTTGGCGGAGGCATTCGCCCCACCCGCGGCGGTGGCCCAGCCCCCGCCGTCCCAGTACATGGGCGTCAGGTTCTTTTCGCTGATGGTGTTCGGGGCGCCCTGGCCCCCGTTCCATTCGGCATCCCGGTATACGGCACTCAGGTGTACGGTGGCGCCAGCCGGCATATCCTGCCCGCCGACGATCCAGAAGCGGTCGAGAGCCCGGGGCGCCAGTTCCCGCCCGGAAGCATCTTTGAAGTGGAGTACACCTGCGGGGAGCGGCCGGTTGCCGGTCGCGGACGCGGCATAGGTGGCGGCGGAGAGGTAGGCCCGGGCCGGGGCGGACTGCGGCAGGATAACGGTCAGGGGCAGGTAGCTTTGGGTGCGGCTGTTGCCAAAGGGAAACACATACGCCGTTTGGGGGGCCGCCCGGCCCACGTTCCAAACCACCCGGCCCAAACCTTCGCTGCTGTTCGATTCGCTTTCGATAAAGCCGGTGGTGCGCTGTATGGCAGCAGGGGAGGAAGCGTGAAGGGTCAGCGTGTGTGTATTCAGTTTTAATATGGCGGACTGCAGCAGCAGCCGGTAACCTGCCTCCCTTTCCCCGAAACCGACCATTACGGATTGTTCGAGTGTTTTTACACCGCCCGTCAGTTCCAGCATGGGAAAGTGCACCGGCCGGGAGCCGCCGATCACCTGGACGCGCCCGTTCAGTACCACCTTGCCGGTGGCGTTCCGGAAGCCATAGGCGGGGTCATGGTTTTCCAGGTCGCCGCTTACGTGCAGGGCGCCGTTTACGGCAAAGACACCTCCCTGCCCGTTGATCCAGTTTCCTTTAATGGTCAGGATGGTACCGGGCCGGATCGTTACCACGGAACGGTTGATGAAGGTTTGGCTGTAGCCGGTTAAAGCCAGCAGCAGCAGGAAGGCGAGTAAACAGGGTTTCATAATCTTAATCGGAAAGAATCGGGTTGGAAAACAGGGTTTATTGAAAAAGGCCGCCGTTGGCGCCGTACAAATGTGCCGTGGCGAAAGGCCGGCCGCACAAACCAAACAGCCAGCGGCCATTACGGAATAGCAAGGGGCACAGCGGTCCCGTTCCTGCCGGAAAGGAACGGGGATGGCGTTTTTTTCCCCCGCAGCTGCTTTTTTACCCTTTGCAAATCCAGGCCTTCCGTTGGTAGCCTGCATGGGAGCGGCCGGTCTGCGGCAATGCATATTTGGACCCTAAAAGTCAAATATGAAAGCTATTTTAACGCCGCTGCTCCTTTTCATTTGTCACTGGGCCTTCGCGCAGGTGGCCATTAATACCACCGGAAACGAACCCGCTCCCTCCGCCATGCTGGATGTAAGCTCCACCAATAAAGGACTGCTGATGCCCCGCCTGACCACGGCCCAGCGCCAGTCCATTCCCAGCCCGGACCCCGGGTTGCTGGTGTACGACACCGACCGGGAAACGATCTACCTGTTCAATGGCCAGAAGTGGAAACCGATGATGACGGCTACCGAATCCACGGCACCGCTGGTTTCGCGGCAGGTGCAGGGCGCCAAATTCCTTTCCCGTTTCGGCACTTCGGCCGATATGCATGAAAACGTTGCGGTCATCAGTGCCCCGGAGGATACCGCCCAGGGCCTGACTTGCGGCGCCG
>DATAGL010000607.1:0-5135 GCA_036263755.1 Chitinophagaceae bacterium
ACCAAGCATTTCGAGTGTTTCGTTCCCCCTGTTCCTTTTTCTTTCCCTATTCAGGGCAGGGCAACCGGTCTTTTGCCAGGTAACCGGAACTTCGTAAATTGAAACCCCACAACCGACGCTGATGGCATTGAAAATCATCGATCATGGAACAGATGAATACCAGGAAATGGTACGGCTTCGCGACGATATCCTGCGTAAACCCCTGGGATTGAGCTTTAGTCCCGACGAACTGGAAAAAGAAAAGGAAAACCTGCTGATTGCCGCTTACGAAGACGACCAGATGATGGGCTGCTGCATGCTGGTGGAGGAAGGTCCCCAGACGGTACGGCTGCGCCAGATGGCGGTCATGAACGACCTGCAGGGCAAGGGCCTGGGCAAGGCGCTGATCCAGTTTGCCGAGAACCTCGCCCGCGACCGGGGATACTCCCGGATCACAATGCACGCCCGCAAGAATGCCATCGGATTCTACGAGAAAATGGGCTATTCCCTCAAAGGCGAAGAGTTCGAGGAACTCACTATTCCCCATTATATTATGGAAAAGGTGCTCTAGCCACGGGCTACCTTGGCCTTCAGCAGCTGGCGCATCTCATATACCTCGTCGCTGTTCTCAAAGCTGTTCTTCGGAACGAGGAAGAAAGAGCGGCTGTCGAAGTAAAGGTGAAAGAAGTTCGGGGTCTCCACGAAATTCTTCAGGGCGCCCCAGGGCCAGGAGCGTGAGCCCCGCTCGTTACCCACCGAAAAGCGCTCTTCCCCGAACTCCATGGTGAAATGGTCGCGGAAGGTGGCTGCCCGCCGGTACACCGTCCCGGGCAGCACGAACCAGAAGGTCAGCATCAGCACAAACCAGAGCGTGGATCCCATGAGGAAAGCAAAGGGTAAAATCTTCTTGAAGTAAAACAGGGCGGCCGACAGCAGGGCGAACACATTCACCACGATGATCATGGTGCGGATCTCCGGGCGGGCCAGGAAATGATAGCGCAGCGCCTGCAGTACCTGCTTTTTATCGTACTCAAAATGAATCGTCATACATCGCGGAAATTAGCCAAATTTTACGAAAACGGTTACCGGGCTGCCGGGCTCTTCAGCTCCGTTTCCGATATACTCCAGCCGTTCAGCCGCTCCCCGTTTATCCCCAGAAATTCGAGCGCCAGCACGCGCTTGCCCCGGGCTCCGCTGACGGTAACCCGGCCATAATTTTGTTTCTGGTCCACCCCTACCACCCGGTAAGGATTGTTTTTTTCGGTGCCGTAAAAGGAATGGGTACCCGAAGTAAGCGGCGACACAGTCAGGTCGTACAAGGCATAGGTACCGGGGCGGTTCACTCGGATCACTTCGCTGTGGTGCCGGTCGCCGCTCATGAACAGCACACCATTGATCCGGTTCTTTTCCAGGAAATGCATCAGCTCACCGTATTCCGCGGAATAATCCAGCAATTTGTCCGATGTCGAAACCGGGTTCAGCACCTGGCTGCCCACTACTATAATTTTGAAGGTAGCCGTACTGAACAGCAGGGCATTTTTGAGCCAGTTCAGCTGCCGCGCGCCCAACATAATCTTTTCCGGGTTGGGCTTGCCGTCCACCGAATCCTTCATGTCATCGGCACTGCGCCACCAGCGGTCGTCGCAAAGGAAAAAGTCCACGTCGCTCCAGCTGAACTGGGTATACACGCCCTCCCCTCCTTCTCCATAACCTGGGTTGGCCCAGTAGCTCCGAAACACATTCCGGCTGGTTTCCTTCAGCAGAAAGCTGCGCCCGCTGTTGTTCGGCCCGAAATCGTGGTCGTCCCAGGCGGCCAGGTGCGGCATGGCCCGGAGCAGTGGCTGCAGGACCGGCTGCCGCCGGTCGTGCTGCGCCCGGTACCAGAGCCCCCACTCGCTGTAATAATCCACTTCCCGGGTATACCAGTTGTCGCCGAGCCAGAGCATAAAAGCTGCCTTTTCCCGGGCCATGGCCGTAAAAATGGAAGAGTCGCCGCCATAAGGTTTGCCCGGGCGGTCGTAGGCCGGCTCGTTGAAATAGGAGCAGGATCCGGTAATAAACGAAAAGTCGGGGGCAGGTTTCCGCCATTGCCAGAGGTCCTTCGTGGTAAACCGTCCCCGGCCGGCGACCGGCTTGCCGTTGGCCACCAGCACATACTCATAACTTGTATTGGGCTCCAGTCCGCCAACGGTGAACTGCACGGGATTGAACGGCTGGCCCAGGGTGCCGCGGTAGGGCACCACCTGCAAGGGTTTACCGGTAGTACCGGCCCGGAACACCTGCAGTGACAGGGACGACACGGAGGGCGCCACCTCCACCCAGATCTTCGCGTCCCGCAGCTCCACGGGTCCAAGCATTGGTCCGGAAACGATCTGGGCGCGTGTGGTGAGCAGGGAAAAGAGGAGCAGGAACAAACAAAAAGGCCGCATGGTGTCGGGGTTAGAATGGATAAGAAGGAAAGGAACCGTATAAAATTACGGCAGCCGGTCGTTGCGTGGACCGGCTGCCGTAAAAGAAATAGGGAGGTTAGGGTATTATCGCATACCGGCACCTTTTGCCGGTATGTTCAGCCGGCGGATTACCTCTTCATAGGAAAGGCTGCGCCAGTCGGTCGTGCCGTCGGTGCGTCCACCGGCCGCCACGCCGCCGGGAATGAGCACATAGCGGAATTTGTCTCCTTCAAAGGTCAGGTCGGAGGCCAGCAGCAGGATCTCACCTGCCCGGTAATTGAACCAGAGCGTGGACAGGGGAAGGGGGAAGATCATGCCGCCGCGTTCGCCGTACATAAGGATCACTCCCTGATCGGCCACTTCGGTAGTAAGCTGCGGGGCGTTGATCTGCTGGACAAAAATATCCGGTTCACTGGTAGCCGCCAGGTTGATGGTGCGCCAGTCCGAGTAAATGACATTGGCCGATCCCGGCTCGCCCTGGGGACCGGCCGGGCCCTGCGGACCTTCCTCCCCGGGTTCGCCCTGCGAACCGGCCGGCCCGCGTTCGCCTTCCTTGGTACAGCTGCCGAGCAAAATGATACTTCCTGCCAAAAGACTCCATAAATACTTCTTCATAATGAATTAAGGGTTTGGTTTTGAGCCATTAAGGTAAGAAGCAAGGGGCCGCCGCTCAGGTAGAAGAGGGATCAACAGTCGTATTGCCTGCACCAATTGGAGAAATAGTCACGGAAGAGGGGCATAAAAAAAGTTGATCAGTTGAATGGTTGATAAGTGTTCCTTATCAACCATTCAACTGATCAACTCGATAAAGTAGAAGATCAAAAAGAGTAAGTGCCCCGGCCTACTTGTTCATCATCTGCTTCGCCTCGATGCTCAGCGTGGCATGGGGTACCGCACGCAGGCGGGCCTTGTCGATGAGCTTTCCGGTGACGCGGCAGATGCCGTAGGTTTTGTTTTCAATCCGCATGATCGCCTTTTCCAGGTGGTCGATGAACTGGATCTGGCGGCTGGCCATCTGGCTCAGCTGCTCGCGCTCCATGCTCATGCTTCCGTCTTCCAGGGTCATGTAACGGCCCTCATCGAGGTCGCCGCTTTCGTCCTTGCGGGTGATCAATCCCTGCAAATAGGCCAGCTCCTTCTTGGCGGTGTCCAGTTTCTTATTGATCAACTCTCTGAACTCTGCCAGCTCCGCATCTGAATAACGCATAGTGGGTCCTGAATTTTCTTGGGTATGGGTGTCTAAAACTGATTTCGTAAACTCGGGTTCATATTTCACGGCCTTCGTGGTACTCGTTTTCGGGATCACGACCGGCTTGGCCGGTTCGGGCTTGGCTGGTTTGGCCAGCGGCTTGATGGCCGGCTTTACTTCAGCCTGGCTGCCGGCGGCTACCGACGGCTTTTTCACTGGTTCCGGTGCTTTTTCCGGGGTATTCTTTACCGGCGCTGTCTTACCGGGAACGGCCTTCACGGCTGCCGGGGACTTTACCGGGGCTGCCGGCTTTTTCACCGGAGCAGGGGCTTTTTGTTCCGGAACCGCTTTTTTTGGAGCAGCCTTCTGGGCCACTTTAGGCGCGGGGACGGCTTTAGGGGCCGGCTTCAGGGCCTTTTTGGCGGGAGGGGGAGCTGCTTTTTTCGGTGCCGCTGCCTTTTTCGGTGCAGGCGCCGCTTTCTTGGCCGCAGCGGGGGCGGCTTTCTTGGGGGCTGCCTTGGACGCCGCCGGGGCCGCCTTCTTCGGAGCCGGCTTGGCCACCTGCGCCTTTTTGGCGGGCGGAGCCGCTTTTTTCACAGCTTGCTTTTTTGTAGCCATATACGATTTACCCCTTTTTTAAGACCAGCACTTTCAACGTTTTTTCGTTGATTTCAATCTCAGTGCCGTTGTCCAGGTTCGCTTCGAACTCCAGCTGGTCTGCCAGAATTTCAGCACAAATATAATTATTATACTTAGCCAGCGAATCGGAGATGCCGTTGCCACCCGATACTTTAACATCAATACGGTCCGTCAGTTCGAATCCGCTGTCTTTTCTTAATTTCTGTATCCGGTTCACAAACTCGCGGGCGTCTCCTTCCTGGACGAGCTCCGGCGTCACATTGATATCCAGGGCTACCGTCAGCGGGCCTTTGCTGGCCACTGTCCAGCCCGGAATATCCTCGCTGGTAAGCTCTACATCACTCAGTTCCAGTACCACCGGCTCACCGCCCTCAACCGGTACCGAATATCTGCCTTCTTTTTCAAATAACGTAATATCCTGCTGAGAAAATCCGGCAAGGGCCGTGCTCACCGCTTTCATCCGGGGTCCGAGGCGTTTGCCCAGGGCCTGGAAGTTCGGTTTGATTTTCTTTTTAATAAATCCTTCCGTATCGGTCAGGTATTCCACCTCCTTAACGTTCACCTCGGCTAAGATCAGTCCTTCCACTTTCTGCAATTGTTGTTCCATGGCCGGGTTCAGTACCGGGATCAGGAGTCGCTGCAGGGGCTGGCGGACCTTTATATTCACCTTTTTCCGCAGGGACAGGACCAGGGAAGAGGCATCCTGCGCCAGTTGCATCCGCTCTTCCAGCAGGGGATCGATCAGCGATTCGTCCGCTGCAGGGAAGCGCTGGAAGTGCACCGATGACTCCGCATGGTGACCGGTCACGGCGTTCAGGTTGGCGAAGAGCTCATCGCTGAAGAAGGGCGAGATCGGGGCCATCAGTCGCACCACGGTT
>DATAGL010000608.1:0-9518 GCA_036263755.1 Chitinophagaceae bacterium
GAGGAAATGGTCACCGACCGCAAGCTGCTGAAGAACATCCTCATCAACCTGGTCTCCAATGCCATCAAGTTCAGTGCGGAAGGAGCGGAAATCACCGTGCGCAGCCATATTGACGGCGATGCCGCCACCATCGTGGTCCGGGACCGGGGCATCGGCATTTCCGAGGAAGACCAGGCGCACCTGTTCTCTTCCTTTTTCCGTGGAAAGAATGCCATCAACATCCAGGGCACGGGACTCGGCCTGCACATCGTGCGCCGTTACCTCGACCTGCTGGGCGGTCAGGCCCGCCTGGAAAGCGCGCTGAACGAAGGCACAACCATTACCCTCACCATACCCGTTCATTTACCCACCCCCGATAATACCTGAAGCATGGATAAGACTATACTGGTCATCGACGATAACAACGACATCAGGGAGAATACGGCCGAGATCCTTGAGCTGGCCGGCTACAAAGTGATCACCGCCGAAAACGGCCGCCGGGGCGTGGAAGCCGCCACACGTGAAAAGCCCGACGTGATCGTTTGCGACATCATGATGCCGGAACTCGACGGCTACGGCGTGCTGCACCTGCTGCGCAAGAATGCCGAAATGCAGAATGTGCCGTTCATTTTTCTGACGGCCAAAACCGAGCGCGGTGATTTCCGTAAAGGAATGGAAATGGGGGCCGACGACTACATCACGAAGCCCTTCGACGATATTGAGCTGCTCAATGCCGTGGAGATCCGCCTGAAGAAGGCCCAGATCCTGGAACAGAAATACGCGCCTTCGCCCCAGGGCATCAGCCAGTTCATCCGCGACGTGAAAGGCTCGGGCATGCTGCAGCAGCTGTCCGAACAGTATGCCGTGGATACCTTCAGCAAAAAGCAGATCCTTTACCAGGAGGGGAAGCGGCCCCGCTTCCTGTATTTCCTGGTGAAGGGAAAGGTGAAATGCTTCCGTACGCACGAAGACGGGAAGGAATACATCACCAACCTGTACAGCAACGGCGACTTTATCGGCTACACCGCGCTCATCGAAGAACATCACTACGAGGACAGTGCCGTGATCCTGGAAGAGTCGGACATCATGCAGATCCCGAAAGACGACTTCCGGCAAATGATCCACAGCGACATCAACATCGCCGCCAAGTTCATCCATATCATGACCCAGAACGTGCAGGAAAAGGAAGAGCGGCTGCTCAACCTTGCCTACAGCTCGCTGCGCAAGCGCGTGGCCCGGGCCCTGGTGGATATCTCCTCCAAATTCAATATTACCGATACGAGCCGGCCCATTGAGATTTCCCGTGAGGAGATCGCCCAGTACATCGGCACGGCTACCGAATCGCTGATCCGCACCATTTCCGACTTCAAGGCCGAAGGCCTCATCGATGTGAAAAGCGGGAAAATCATCCCGGTGAACCTGGAGAAGCTGAAGGCGCTGCCGTATTGATGTACGATTTGCGATGTACGATGTACGACGGGTTTTGCGTAAGAGAAAGAAACGGACTGGAGTTATGTTTCGCACAGAGACGACAGAGAAACAGAGTGAACCAATACGGGGTCTTTGATAGAATTATCAGGTACCTGAGGCAGTACACTTATCTGTGTCATCAGCGCCCCATCAGCGCCATCTGCGATTTTTTTCAGACCTGACGCAGATCATAATCTGAATAAAAGTATGCGCATACTTTTATTCAAAATTACGATATGAACGCAACGATATTCCTGCATGTTCCGGACCTGGCCCCGGCTGAAAAACACCCTACCATATTCCGGAAATTCGATGGCCTGCAGCCGGGCGAAAGCCTGATGCTGGTCAACGACCACGACCCGATCCCGCTGTTCTACGAGCTGGGGGCGGAGCGGCCCGGCACTTTTGAATGGGAAAAGGTGGAGAACGGTCCGGAGCGGTGGATCGTCAAAATACACCGTACAGGGGGCGCCTGTTCCATTCCCGCACCCACCGTTGCTGGTGCTGCACTATCTGCCCCTCCTGCGGAACAGGTACTGGTGGTGCCCGAGCTGGAGCCGCGCCGGAAGCATCCGACGATCTTTGAATGGTTCGACGCCCTGCAGCCCGGCGAAGCTTTCCAGATCCTGAACGATCACGATCCCAAGCCCCTCTATTACCAATTGATCGGGGAGCGGGGAAATATTTTTTCCTGGACCTACCTGGAGAAAGGCCCGATCCGCTGGCGGGTGCGCATCGGCCGCAATGCAGCCGAAACCGGGGCCACTGTTGGCGCGATCGCTGCGGCCGATATCCGCAAGGCGGAGGTGTTCCGCAAATACGGCATTGACTTCTGCTGCGGGGGAAAAAAGTCCGTTCAGCAGGCCTGCGCCGAAGCAGGTGTGGACGCTGAAGCCGTACAGGCCGAACTCCAGGCGGTAGGGAATGAAGCTGTACGGCCGGCCCAGGATTTCAACCGCTGGCAGCCCGACTTCCTGGCCGACTACATCTACAACCAGCACCATACGTATTATTATGAGCAGGGACCGGTGATTGCCGACCTGCTCGATAAAGTGGTGGACCGGCACGGAAGCCATTACCCGGTGCTGCAGCGGCTGGCGCAGCTCTACGGTCAGCTGCAGGCCGAGCTGGCTGCTCATTTCGGGAAAGAAGAACGCGTGCTGTTCCCGTTCATCCGCAGCCTCTGCCGCAAAGAGGGTGATCCGGCCGACATCACTTCTTTCCCCTCCATGGAAGAGCCGGTACATATGATGGAAGCGGATCATGAGGCAGCCGGTGAGCTGCTGGCCGAAATGAATGCGCTGACCGATGGCTACACACCGCCCGCCGATGCCTGCAACTCCTTCCAGTTCCTTTACCGGAAACTGAAAGAGCTGGAGCAGGACCTCCACCAACATGTGCATCTCGAGAACAATATACTTTTCCCGAAGGCACTGCGCCTGGAAAAAGAGCGACGAGCTGCTCTCCTCTGAAAACCGTCCGTCGATCCTTTCACCCGGCTCAGTCGCTACCTTAGTGGCTGAGCCTTTTTAAAATGCCATTACGTGTTATCCACTTCCTGTAAATATGCACTGCGGGCCTGTGTATTCCTGGCTGCCCGGTCGTCCGGGAAAAGCCGCTACGGTATTCGCGAAATTGCCGCGGAGATCGAAGCAAACGAGCACACCGCGGGAAAGATCCTGCAACAACTGGTACGGGAAGGGCTGATCCATTCCGCCAAGGGTCCCGGCGGCGGGTTTTTCATGGACGCCCAGGCGCCGGTCAGCCTGCTCCGGATCGTGCAGGTGGTGGATGGTACCGAACTGTTCACCCAGTGCGGGCTCGGACTGAAGCAATGCTCCGAGCAGCGTCCCTGTCCCATACACGACCAGTACAAGGAAGCCCGGGAAGCCCTGCTGCGCCAGTTCTCCACGCTGACCGTACAGGACCTCGCCGCCGACTATGTGCAGGGCAAAGCCTTTTTAAAAAGATGAATCGTGTCTTCCTCGTCCTGCCCCTGATTGTCCTGGCGCTGCTGGCTGCCATCGGCTCCGGTCTGGAGCGGATGGGCTGGACCGTTCAGGCCGACCGCTTTGCCGCGGTGCACAGTGCCCTGATGGTGGGCTCTTTCCTCTCTTCCCTGATCTTCCTGGAGCGGGCGGTAACGCTGCCTTCCAGGCTCTGGCTGCTGCTGCCCGCAGGGAATGCGGCCAGCCTGCTTTGTTTTGCCGCGGGACAGCCACAGCCGGCCTACCTGTTGCTAAGTGCAGGCGCCGCAGGCTTCCTGGGCCTTTGCTTGTATTTCCTGTACCGGTACCGGGAACTGTACTACTACGTATTTGTTGCAGGAGCGGTCTGCCTGCTGGCGGGCAACCTCTCCCTGTTAAGCGGGCAGGCCTATGGCGCCGCCGTGCCCTGGTGGATGGGTTTCCTCCTGTTGACGATCGTGGCCGAGCGCCTCGAGCTGAGCCGCTTCCTCCAGCTGACAGCCGGCAAACGCAACCTTTTACTGGCTGCTCTGGCCATAGTGCTGTTGGCGCTGTCCTGGCCGTTTGCGGCCGGCGGGGAAGTGGCACTGGCTATAGGGCTGACCGCTGTATCGGCCTGGCTCCTGCGCTACGATATGGCCCGTCATGCCGTCCGTGCCAGCGGGCAGCACCGGTATTCCGCCCTGCTATTGATCGTTGGCTATGGATGGCTGCTGGTCACCGCGGCCCTGCTCGTGCAGGCCCCGCTGCCTTTTGTGTATGATGCCCTGCTGCACAGTTTTTTTATCGGGTTTGTCTTTGCCATGATTTTTTCCCACGCGCCCATCATCCTGCCGGCTATTGCGCGGTGGCCGGTGAAGCTGTACCGGCCGTTCCTGTATGTTCCTTTTGTACTGCTGCAGGCCACCCTGGTGCTGCGCCTCGTTGGTGATAGCATCGGTGATGCCGCGCTGCGCAGGGCCGGCGGGTTGGGTAATGCAGGAAGCATGCTCCTGTTCTTCGGGGCCATTGCCGTGATCGTGGGGCAGGAGCGGAGAAAGCGGAAGGGTTAACGGAACCCCAGCCTTCTCCGGGCCTCTTCCGACATCATACGGTTGTTCCACTTCGGCTCATAGGTGATGTGTACGTGTACGTCACGCACGCCTTCGAGGGTGCGCACGGCGTTCATCACTTCTTCGGGGAGAAAGGCCGCGGCCGGACAGGTGGCTGTGGTCAGGGTCATGGTGATCGACACCACGTCTTCGTTTGGCTCAATGCGGTAGATCAGTCCCAGGTCGTAAATATTCACCGGGATCTCGGGGTCGTAGATGGTCTGCAGCTTGTGCACCACATCGGCAGTCTGGATCATCCCAGTAAGGTAGGCGCATTCCGGGAAGAATTTCCTGTTTTTGGTCAGGAATCCTGCTTATGCGGATCAGTTAAAAAGTGAACCGCCTCAACAGTGATCCGCTGCCTATATTTATGCACTATATGAAAGCATTTGGAGGTCTGTTCCTGATGCTGGCAGGCATGGCTGCGTTTCTCCTGTACCTGTCGGGCAGCCACGGCCATTTCCGGTTCCGGATGGACCGGGCTGCAGACTGGATTTTTTACAGCCTTTTCCTTTTATTGCCCACAGCCGGTTTGTACTTGATCGTTCGCTCATTTCGTAAGCACAGATCACGGTCCTGAGTCCTCTGCATACTATTCTGGTATAAATAGGACTAACTGATCAACTGCTCAACGGATCAACTCTTTTCCCCTTCCTGACCAAAACCATCCCCCCACCTGATATCCCTCATCCGCAAGCCTCGTTCGCGGGGCGAGCTTTGCCGCCTATGATCGAATCCTTCTTCCTTCCCTATGCCGGCGCCGTACTGATCGGATTATCGCTCGGGCTCACCGGCAGCGGGGGATCGATCCTGACCCTGCCCCTGCTGGTATACGGCTTTCGTATTGCCCCGGAGACCGCCACGCTGTACTCCTTGTTCATCGTGGGTTCGGTCAGTGCCGTAGGTGCTACGGCCAGTTACCGGCAGGGGCGGACCGACATCCGTACGGCGCTGCTCTTCGGAACGGCTTCGCTCCTGGCCGCGGGGCTCGTGCGCCGGTTCGCGTTACCGCGGATCCCCCAAAGCGGAACGCAGCTGGGTTCTTTTTCCCTTCCGCTTCCGGTCCTGGTGATGCTGCTCTTTGCCGCCATTATGGCCCTGGCGGCCACCTCCATGATCCGGGGCGCCCGCATACCGGCCGGAACGCCAGGGCTGCCGAACCGGCTGCAGGTGCTGGCCACCGGCCTGGGCATCGGGGCCCTTACCGGGCTCCTGGGCGTCGGGGGAGGGTTCCTGATCGTGCCGGCCCTCGTTTTGCTGCTGCATATGCCTGCGGAAAAAGCGATGGGTACTTCCCTGCTCCTGATTGCCGTGAATGCACTGACGGGCTTTGCCGGCGGGTACGGCCAGTATCCGGTCGACTGGCCGCTGCTGGCTTCTTTTTCCGCCATTGCGATCGGCGGTATCATTCTTGGAGGGATGCTGGGCAGAAAGCTGAACACGGGCCAGCTCCGCAGGGGGTTCGGCTGGTTTGTACTGGGCGTGAGCGCCTGCATTGTGGCCGGTGAGCTTTTCTCCCTGTTTCATCAGAAATTTTAAAACAAAATATTTTTATGCCTGAAGTAAACTATATATCCGCCGATGAAGCTGTGCGCCACGTGCGCTCAGGCCAGCGCGTATTCCTGCACGGCAGCGCTGCCACGCCGGTGCACCTGATCGAAGCCCTGCAGCGCCGCCATGCCGAGCTGCAGCATGTGGAGCTGGTCAGCATCACCACGCTAGGCAATGTCGATTTTCACCGGCCGGAATACAAAGGCCGCTTTTTCTTTAACTCGCTGTTTGTTTCCGCCAATACCCGCTCCGTGGTCAACAGCCACGACGGCGATTACGTGCCCATCTTCCTCAGCCAGATCCCGCAGCTGTTCCGCCAGCACATCCTGCCGATCGATGTAGCCATGGTGCAGGTTTCCCCACCCGACGCCCACGGCTATTGCTCGCTGGGTACTTCGGTGGACATTGCCCGGGCGGCCGTGGATAAAGCCAAGGTGGTGGTGGCCCAGGTGAACCCGCGGATGCCGCGGACCCATGGCGACGGGTTCCTGCATGTGCGCGACATCGATGCGCTGGTCTGGCACGAAAGCGAACTGCCCGAAGTGGACTACTCGGCCAAGGCCGGTGAAGCCGTGGAGCAGATCGGCCGGAACGTCGCCTCCCTTATCGAAGACGGGGCTACCCTGCAGCTGGGCATCGGCAATATCCCCGACCAGGTGCTGCGCAACCTCACCGGGCACAAGAACCTGGGCATCCATACCGAGATGCTGTCCGACGGCATCATTCCCTTGATGGAAAGCGGCGTGATCAACAACAGCCGCAAGAAACTGAATGTGGGCCGGTCGGTTACAGGGTTCATGGCCGGTACCCGCCGCCTGTACGATTTTGTGCACGACAACCCGGAGATGCGCGTCATGGACATTTCCTACGTCAACGATACCAGCGTGATCCGCCAGAACATCAAGGCCACCGCCATCAACAGCGCCATTGAGATCGACCTTACGGGGCAGGTCTGCGCCGACTCCATCGGCACCTACCAGTTCTCCGGCATCGGCGGACAAATGGACTTCATGCGCGGCGCATCGCTGTCGGAAGGCGGCAAGCCCATCATCGCCCTGCCTTCCACCACCGGCAAAGGCATCTCCCGCATTGTTCCTTTCCTGAAGCCGGGCGCCGGCGTGGTGACCACGCGGGGGCATGTGCACTGGGTGGTGACGGAATGGGGCATCGTGAACCTGTTCGGAAAGAACCTGAAGCAGCGGGCCAAAGCCCTGATCGGCATTGCGCACCCCGACCACCGCGAGGACCTGGAGCGGGCGTATGCGGAGCGGTTCGGTGCGGCGGAATGAGGGTTTGAGGTTGGAGGTTTAAAGTTTAAGGTTTAAAGTTGGAGGAGAAGTTTCAGTGTTCACTCGTTCCAACCACGGATGCACCCAATTTTGAAGGGATGCACCCGATTGGATTTCTGGATTTTGTGTTGCGCGCAGAGCGAAGGAGAAAAGGAGGGTGTGATGCTGCGCTGTGATGGCGGGCAGTGTTCATCTGTGCATCCCGCCTTCATCCGCGCTATCTGTGATGGAGTATTGAGCATTGAAAATTGGTTATTGAATATTTTTCTGATCAACTAATCAACTGATCAACTATTCAACTATTCAACTTTTCAACGCTTCAACTTTCAACTTATAAAGCCTCTCCGCCTCCGCCCTCTTCCGCTTCATCCTCGCCCATAAAGCCATCCAGTTCGCGGCGCTGCTTTTTGGTGGGGCGGCCGATCTTGCTGGGGCGCTTGCCGGTGTGGAAGGAGAGGGCCTGGAACTGCTGGCGGTCGAGCTCTTCCTGCGGTGTGATGTCGAGGTAGTACTTGATGGCTTCGGAATAAGCCTGCCGGTTGTGGAGCAGCCCGGTGACCTTGATGCGCCAGCGCTTCGCTTCCGTCTTCACTTCATATTCATCGCCGACGGCCACATTCTTCGCGGCCTTTACCGAAGTGCCGTTCATCTTCACCTTGCCGGTATCGCAGGCGGCGGCGGCCAGCGTGCGGGTCTTGAACAGCCGGATGGCCCAGAGGTATTTATCCAAGCGGAGTTTTTCCAAGATAGAGTGTGTTTTTAGAGGTGGAGCTGCAAGCTTCAAGCCACAAGCTACAAGCTTCAAGCCATAAGTTGGAGCTAAATGTTAAGTAGATTGCTGAGCAACACAGTAAGCGGTTGGCGGTGCTATACGGTCGCCATACCCATTAAAACGACCCACTTGCAGCTTGAACCTTGTAGCTTGTGGCTTGTGCAGCTCACAGCTACCTGCCCGTTCCCGCGAAGAACCGGTGGAAGTAGGGAATCGTTTCAATGCCCTTATAGTAGTTTTCGAGGTTGAACTTTTCGTTCGGCGAATGCAGGTTGTCGCTGTCGAGCCCGAAGCCCATGAACACGATCTTGATGCCGAGCTCGCGCTCGAGGATGGAGCAGATGGGAATGGATCCGCCGCCCCGCACCGGGATCGGCTCTTTGCCGAACGTGGCTTCCAGCGCCCGGGCCGCTGCACGGTAGGCATTGCTGTCGATGGGGGTCATATAGGCCTCGCCGCCGTGGTGCTCGAAGGCTTCCACGGTAACGGAAGGCGGGGCAATGGAGCGGAAATGATTCAGCAGGATTTCAGTAATTTTTTCCGAGGACTGGTTGGGCACCAGCCGCGCAGAAATCTTGGCCGAGGCTTTCGAGGGCAGCACGGTCTTGGCGCCTTCGCCGGTGTAGCCGCCCCAGATGCCGTTCACCTCCAGCGTCGGGCGGATGCCGGTGCGCTCGCCGGTGGTATACCCTTTTTCCCCCCAGAGTTCCTGCACCCCGAGGTCCTGCTTGTACGCCGCCTCGTCATAGGGCGCACGGGCCATAAGGGCGCGCTCTTCCGGCGTGGCTTCCACCACGTCGTCGTAAAAGCCGGGAATGGTAATGCGGTTGTTTTCGTCGTGGCAGGAGGCGATCATCTTTGCCAGGATGGTGGCCGGGTTGGCCACAGCGCCACCGTATATGCCGCTGTGCAGGTCGCGGGCAGGGCCGGTCACCACTACTTCGATATAGGAAAGCCCGCGCACGCCGATGTCCAGCGAGGGGTTTTCCATGGAGATCATGGCCGAGTCGGAAATCAGGATCACGTCGGCCTGCAGCAGTTCCTTGTTTTCGGAAACGAACTTGCCCAGGTTGGGCGAGCCGACTTCCTCCTCGCCTTCAATGAGGAACTTGATGTTGTTTTCAAGCGTGCCGGTTTGCACCAGGGTTTCCAGCGCCTTGATGTGCATATAGAACTGGCCCTTGTCATCGGCCGAGCCGCGGGCATATACTTTGCCGTCCTTGATCACCGGCTCAAAGGGGCCGCTGTGCCAGAGCTCCAGCGGGTCGGCGGGCTGCACGTCGTAATGGCCGTATACCAGCACCGTCGGCTTCGACGGGTCCACGATCTTTTCGCCGAACACCACGGGATGGCCGGCCGTTTCCATCACCTCCGCACGGTCGGCACCCGACTCCAGCAG
>DATAGL010000609.1:0-14179 GCA_036263755.1 Chitinophagaceae bacterium
CGGCAAAGAAGGGGTTCATGCGCCGGAAGCACTCAATGGTCTTGTTCACCAGCTCATCGCCGGTTTGAAAAGGGGTCAGGGGCTGCACGCCTTCCGGCTCGGCCTCGGTATCCCAGGGACGCAGCGATTCCAGGCCCAGCCGCTGACGCTTGCGGTCGTAGATAAAATTGACCAGCGGAATGATGTTCGTCTTCACCGCTTCATGAAACCGGAAGCAGTCCTCTTTGGTATAATCGAAGCGGCCGAGGTCGGCAAACTTGTAATCGCGGTAATTCTCAAAACCGGCATTGCGGGCGATCTGGTCGCGCTTCTGCACCAGCTGGTCGAACAGTCCGTTCAGCTGGTCTTTGTCCTGGAGGCGACGCTCCTGGATCTTGCGGTATACCCGCTCGCGGAAGGAGCGGTCGTGGTGCTCGAGGAACTTGGCCGCCTGCTGCAGGGTGTATTCCTTGCCGTCCACTTCCACGGTCATCTTGCCGGTGATGATGCCGTATTGCTGCGCCAGCACGGCGGATTCGGCCTGCAGGGGAATGTTCTCCTGGCGGAACAGCTCGATGCTCTTGCGCACGTTGCGCAGGTAGGTATGAAACTGCTTCTGATCGAGCTGCTGCACGTATTCGTTCTCCACCAGCTTGCGGTTGAGCTTGTCGGCATAAGGCTGGATCTTCGGCTGGATCTCCATCACGAAATAGTTGAAGGCCTCTTCCAGTTCCTTGTTCTCCGTATCGCAGGTCATGCGGATCTGGCGCCAGGCGGCATCTTCACCGATGACGGCTTCCAGTTCGCTCATGTCCTTCAGCCAGCGCTCGAGGTCGGCCACCGAGCCGATGGGGCGGTCCAGCAGGTCCTGGAAATACGGCTCCAGCCCGGCCCAGTCGGTAACGGCAAAGTCTTCGGGCAGGAACGTCCGGGGTATTTTTTGGATTTCGGCAGTGTACTCCATAGTTGTGTTACTCCATGCTTTTTGTTCGTGAATCGTGCGTCGCGAATGGTCCGGAAAGGCCTGCGGGCCTATTGCGGCGGCATCGCACCAAAGCAAGTTGATCAGTTGGCCGGGTTGACAAGTGCAGCATGGGCCAAGGCTCACGGCACTGAGCAACGATGCAACGGATCAACGGCAAGGGCACGCATTTTCAAGCAAAGATTATTCCGCCTCTCCCTCGCTCTTCTTCTTGCGCGGGGCCCGCTTTTTCGGGGCAGGGGCGGCTTCATCCGCTGCTTCGGGGCCTTCGGCCGGGGCAGCCGCTACCGGTTCGCCGCCGGGTGCTTCTTCGGCATCGGTGATGGTTGCCTCTTCTTCCTCTTCTGCCTGACCTACGCGGATCTCTACGTTGTTCTTCTTCAGCACTTCGAACCACTTCACCATCTTTTTCATATCGCTGGCATACACGCGATCGAAGTCGAGGTCGGGAAATACTTTTTCAAAATAGCCTTTCAGCGCCTTATTGTCCTTTACGTCGGGCGCTGCCTCGCCGCTCTGCTCCATGGCGGCGAACACTTCGGCCAGGTTCACGTTGTCGCGCACGGTGTACACTTCGATGCTCTCCAGGTGCGAAAGGTTGTGTACGCGGGAAGAAACGAACTTCGTCGATTGATCGTCCAGCGAACGCACCAGGGCGCCGTCGGTCTTACTGCTCAGGATTTCAAATAAACCCGGGATACCGGTTACGGCAACAATTCGGTTATACTCCATATCGTAAAATTTGGGCCTGCAATATACATAACCGCGGATTAGCAGGATGAGAAAGCGACAGGCAGCCAAGGATGGGGCCGGTTATTTTAGTTGATCCGTTGACCGGTTGATATGTTGATCTGTACCGTTTCTAAACTCCACAGGTTATACTTATCAACGGATCAACCGGTCAACTTTTTACCTGCCCAGCGGCAGAATATTCACCTTAATTAACCTCACCCGGCCGTGTCCGGCACAGTATTTAATCCGGCTTCCGGAGACGATACAGATTATGAAAACAATTCTACTGGCCGGATTCCTGCTCTTTTCCACGCTCTTTGCCGCTGGGCAACATGTTACGGTTACCGCCATCGTGCGGGATCCCGAAACCCGGGCGGCCGTCCAGGGCGCCACGGTGCTCCTGCGCTCTGTCCGCGATACCACCCGCACCGAAACCACTTTTACCGATACGGCCGGCCGCTTTTCCTTTACCGGACTGGCACCCGACTCCTTTACGCTGCGGATCAGCTCCGTAGGCTTTGAAACCCTGCAGCGCAGCTTTCGCATAGACAGCACCGATACCGCCGGGCGCGACCTGGGCACCGTCCTGCTGCCCCGCTCCGCCCGCGAGCTGACGGGTGTTACCGTAACCGGAACCACACCTCCGGCCGTACAGCGGGGTGATACCATCCAGTTCAACGCCAGCCAGTTCAAAGTAAACCCGGATGCCACCGCCGAAGACCTGGCGCGCAAGATTCCCGGTATTACGGTGGAGAACGGCCAGGTGCAGGCCCAGGGGGAGAACGTGCGCCGCGTGACCATTGACGGCCGGGAGCTGTTCGGGGAAGACGCTACCGCCGCCCTGCGCAACCTGCCGGCCGAGGTCATCGACAAGATCCAGGTGTTCGACCGCCTCAGCGACCAGTCGCGCTTTACCGGGTTTGATGACGGAAACTCCCAGAAAGAGATCAACATCGTTACCCGGGCCAATATGCGCAACGGCCAGTTCGGCCGGGTGTTCGGAGGCTACGGTACGGATGACCGTTACCAGGCCGGGGGCAACGCTACTTTCTTCAAGGGCAACCGCCGCATTTCGGTGGTGGGCCTGACCAATAACATCAACCAGCAGAACTTTTCCACGCAGGACCTCCTGGGGGTAACGTCCAACGCGCAACGAGGCGGCGGCGGGGGTGGTCCGCGGGGCGGAGGCGGCGGCCCGCGCGGGGGTGGCGGAGGCCGGCCGCAAGGGGGCGGCAACCCGGGCGGCGGTAATGCCGGCGGCTTCGGCAGCAACGGCAACTTCCTGGTGGGACAGCAGAACGGCATCAACCGCACCCACGCCTTCGGCATCAATTACGCCGACCGCTGGGGCACGAAGGCCGAAGTATCGGGTTCTTATTTCTACAACAACAGCCGCAACAATACCGAAGAGGCAGCCACCCGCCAGTACTTCCAGAACAACTTTCCCAACCTCGACGAGCGCAATACCGCGCAGAGCGACAACCTCAATCACCGCGTGAACCTGCGCATCGAGTACCGCATCGATTCGGCGAACCAGATTATTTTTACGCCCAGCCTTTCGTTCCAGGACAACCAGCGCACCCGCAACAACATCGCCCGCCGCTACTTTGCCGACGGCACGCCGGTGAACGAAATCAGCAACAACACCCTCAGCAACCGCAACGGCTACAACCTCAACAACACGCTCCTGTACCGCCACTCGTTCGCCAAGCGCGGACGCACCATCTCGGTCAACCTGAACACCTCTGCCAACAACCGGGCTGGGGAAGTATACCAGAACACGCTCAGCCGGATCTATGAAGCCTCGGGTGAAACCGACTCCGCCGGCCGGCAGTTCACCGACCAAGCGAACAACGGGTACCAGGTGTCCACCAACCTTGTGTACACGGAGCCGCTGGGCCGCAACAGCCAGCTGCAGCTGAACTACAACCCCTCCTGGTCGCGCAGCAAGGCCGACCAGGAAGCCTTCCTGTACAACAGCGGCAGCGACAAATACGACCGCTTTGATACGGCACAGTCGAACCGCTTCGAAAACCGGTACGACGCCCAGAACGCCGGCATTGCCTACCGCTACGGGCAGCGCGACAACCAGTTTTCCATCGGCCTGAATTACCAGCGCGCCACCCTCAGCTCCGACCAGTTCTTTCCCGTGGCCTTCAACCTGGAAAAAAGCTTTTCCAACGTGCTGCCCAACGCCATGGCCCGCTTCCGCTTTTCGCCCCGCGCCAACATCCGCCTCATGTACCGCGCCAATACGAACCAGCCTTCGGTCACGCAGCTGCAGGGAGTGCCCGACCGCACCAATGCGCCCTTCGTGACCATCGGCAACCCGAACCTGAACCAGCAGTACACCCATATCTTCAATACGCGGTATACGTTTACCAACACCACCAAAGGCATCCTGTTCGTAGGCAACGTGTTTGCGCAGGCCGCCAGCAATTACATCACGAATGCCACCTACCTGGTCGCGTCCGATTCCACGCTATCGAACGGACAGAAAGTGTTTGCCGGCGAAGAGCTGACCCAGCCCATCAACGTGGACGGCTACCGCAGCCTGCGGTCGTTCCTCACCTTTGCCGTGCCGCTGAAATTCATTCGCTCCAACCTGAACCTTAACGGCGGCGTGAGCTACAACCGCATCCCCGGCCTGGTGAACCGGGTGGCCAACGAAACAAGGAACATGGTATATACCCTGGGCACCGTGGTGTCAAGCAATGTCAGCGAGCAGGTGGACTTCACGGTTTCCTACAATGCCAACTTCAACACGGTGGCCAACCGGATCGTGCCGGAGCGCAACGACCGGTTCTTCCAGCACGTGGCGGCGGTGAACCTGAACCTGCTGTCGAAGAGCGGCTGGTTCTTCCAGAACGACCTGAATAACCAGTACTACAGCGGGCTGGCGCAGGGCTTCAACCAAAGCTTTTTCCTCTGGAACATGAGCGCCGGCAAAAAGCTGGGCAAGGACCGCAAAACCGAGATCCGCCTGGGGGTGTTCGACCTGCTGGGCCAGAACCGCAGCATCCAGCGCAACGTAACGGAAACCTATATCGAGGATGCCCGCAACGTGGTGCTGCAGCGCTACTTCCTGCTGACGTTCTCGTATAACCTTCGGAATTTCGGTGTGGCAGCGGCCGGAGGAAGGGGCGGGCGGAATTAGGAATTAGGAATTAGGAGTTTGATTCGGGTACTGATACCCGTTCCAAAGTTTACAAGTTCACTGGTTCACAAGTTAAAAAGGTTGTCACCTTCCAAAATTAAACTTGTGAACCAGTGAACTTGTAAACTGATTTACTTCTCTTCCGCCAGCACTTTTTCAATCCGCTCCTTTACGGTTTGGTACTCCGTGAATCCCCGGCTCAGCAGGTAGAATTTACTGTCGCTCATCTGCAGGAGGACTGCAGGAAACCCGTTGACCTGGAGCTGCTTGACAAGAGCGAATTCGTAGTAGGCTTTTTCTTTGTATTCCTCGCTTTTGAGCTTGGCGTAGAAATCTTCTTCAGGAATGCCGTATCCGGGCAGGAGGTGGCGGTAGGCTTCGCCGTCGGTGAGGTCGCGGCCTTCGTAGTTGAGGGCGTACTGCAGGTCGGAAGCGGCTTCCACGGCGCGTTCCGGCGCATATTCCTTCATAATGCAGAGGGCAATGGCGGGGGTTGTGGATTCGGGGAACCAGTCGCTCTGCTCGGGATGGAACACATGCCAGAGAAAGTCCTCGCCGAAGCGGATGCCGGTCAGCTCTTCCACACTCTTGTAGGCCTTCTGTATGTAAGGAGCCATCGCCCCGATCGCCCGCGGCTCCTCGTCGAAGATCATGCCGCCCGAAAGCACTTCAAAGCCCAGCCGGCCCTTGTATTCCTCTGCTATTTTTTTGATCACCGGGCTGAAGCCGTAGCACCAGCCGCAGTAGGCGTCGTAGCAGTAGTAGATTGTTGGCGTCATTGGGAAATGGAATTGGGAATTGGGAATTAAGAATTTGGTATCAGTTGATCAGTTAACAAGTTGCACAGTTGATATGGGAACGGTTTAAAGAGAAGCAGGAACTATTTATAAACTTGTGTGCAGAGCTGTTTGCATCAATGGCCCTGAAACGACTTTCATTTCCAGCCTCAACTCCTCCCTTCACTTCATGCATAACCCGCAACCATCTGCACATCCGCACATTTGCACATCTGCATATTCACCACCCCACCTATTCACCTACAGATTCACCCATTCACCTATTGACCTATTCACCCCGATCAATGCGCTTCCAGCCAGTTGAGGCCTTCGCCCACTTCGGCCACTACGGGCACGCCGTTGGGCAGTTCCATGGCCGATTGCATGCATTCGAGGATGACCGATTTAAGCTCTTCCACTTCTTCCTTCACCGCATCGAACACCAGTTCGTCGTGCACCTGCAGCACCATGCGCGAGCGGAAGCCGCGTTTGATCATGGCGTTGTGGATCTTCACCATGGCGAGCTTGATCATGTCGGCTGCCGTGCCCTGTATGGGCGAGTTGATGGCGTTGCGCTCGGCAAAGCCCCGCACCGTGAAGTTGGCCGAGTTGATGTCGCGCAGCCAGCGCTTGCGGCCCATCACCGTCTGCACGTACCCGTGTTCACGGGCAAAGTTCACCATATCGTCCATGTACTTCGTCACGCCCGAAAACTCGGCCTTGTAGTTGTCGATGATCTCCTTTGCCTCGGCGCGGGAAATGCGCAGGTTCTCGGCCAGTCCAAAAGCGCTCTGCCCGTACACGATGCCGAAGTTCACGCTCTTCGCCTTGCGCCGCATGTCCTTGGTCACTTCCTCTTCCGGCACTTTGTACACGCGGGCGGCTGTTGCGGTATGAATGTCCTTATGCTTCTGGAAAGCGTCGGTCATGGCCGCGTCGCCGGAGATCGCCGCCACGATGCGCAGCTCGATCTGCGAGTAATCGGCCGATACCAGGATGTGCTCTTCGTCGCGCGGGATAAAGGCCTTGCGGATCTCCCGGCCCCGCTCGGTACGGATGGGTATGTTCTGCAGGTTCGGGTTGTTCGACGACAGGCGGCCCGTTACCGCGATGGCCTGGGCAAACGTGGTGTGCACGCGGCCGGTCTTTTTATTGATCAGCTGCGGCAGCGCATCCACGTAGGTAGAGCGCAGTTTGGTATACTCACGGTAGGCCAGTATGTCAGCCGCTACCTGGTGCTCCGCGGCCAGCTTGCCCAGCACTTCTTCACCCGTAGCATACTGGCCTGTTTTTGTTTTTTTAGCTTTGGGATCGAGCTTCAGCTTTTCAAACAGCACTTCGCCCAGCTGCTTCGGCGAGCCCAGGTTGAAGCGGATGCCGGCATGCTCGTACACCGCCTCCTCGTGCTTACGGGCCTCCTCTTCCAGCACGCGCGAGTATTCGTTGAGAAAGCCCATATCGATGCGGATGCCTTCAAACTCCATGGCAGCCAGCACCGGCACCAGGGGCACTTCCACCTCGTCGAACACCTTCTGCACGCCGTACTTGGGCAACAGGGGGGCAAACACATCGCGGAACTGCAGGGTGACATCGGCATCTTCCACGGCGTAGTCGCGGATCTTTTCCAGCTCCACGTCGCGCATGGTGCCCTGGCCTTTGCCTTTCTTGCCGATCAGCGCCTCAATGGGAACCGTCTCGTAATTGAGGTATTTGGCAGCCAGCCAGTCCATGTTGTGCTTTCCGTCGGGCTCGATCAGGTAGTGCGCCAGCAGGGTATCGAACAGTTTGCCTTTGAGCTCCACGCCGTACCATTTCAGCACCAGCAGGTCGTACTTGATGTTCTGCCCGATCCAGGTGCGGTGCTCATCGGCAAACAGGGCGCTGAATTTTTCCAGCACGGCCAGGGCGCCGGCCCGGTCGGCCGGCACCGGCACATACCAGCCGGAATGCGGCTTTACCGAAAAGCTCAGTCCCACCAGTTCAGCCACATTGGCATCGATGCCCGTCGTTTCCGTATCGAAGGAAACTTCCTTATGCTGTTCCAGCGCAGTCAGCAGGGCTTCCCACTCGCCGGGGCTTTCCACCAGCTCATAATTATGCGGGGTATTGTTGATGTTTTTGGTGGGCTCTACCACATTGTGTGTAGCCCCGCCTTCTTCCGTCACTTCGCCACCAGCCCCGAACAGGTCGGCCTGCACACCGGAAGCGGCTTTTTTCGGGGCGCCGGCTGTGGCGGGCTCTTCACCCAGCAGGCGGTTCATGATGGTGCGGAACTCCAGCTCGGTAAAAATGTCTTTCAGCACGTCCTTGTTCCATTCCTTCAGCCGGAAGTCCTCTTCATGAAATTCCACCGGTACATCGGTAATGATCGTGGCCAGCCGCTTAGACATCAGGGCGTCTTCGCGCCCGTTGCGGATCTTTTCGCCCAGTGCGCCCTTGATGGAATCGGCCTGTGCCAGCACATTTTCCAGCGAGCCGTACTCGGTCAGCAGCTTGCAGGCCGTTTTCTGGCCGATGCCGGCCACGCCCGGGATGTTATCGATGGCATCGCCCATCAGCCCCAGCATGTCGATCACCTGCTCTACCCGCTCGATGCACCATTTTTCGCATACTTCCTGCGGACCCATGATCTCCACATCACCGCCCTGGTAACCCGGCTTGTAGATCTTCACTTTTTCGGAAACGAGCTGCCCGTAATCCTTGTCAGGCGTAACCATATACACTTCGTAGCCCAGGGCTTCCGCCTGCTTGCTCAGGGTGCCGATCACGTCGTCGGCCTCAAAACCGGCGCTGTCGATGGTAGGGATGTTCAGGCCCTGGAGGATGCGGCGGATATCGGGTATGGAAGCGGAAATGTCTTCCGGCGCTTCCTGGCGGTTGGCCTTGTACTCGGCATAATCGGTGGTACGGCCTACGGGCTCACCCCCTTCGAAGCAAACGGCCATGTGGGTCGGCTTCTGGTTGCGGATAAGTTCCAGGATGGTATTGGTAAAGCCGAACTGCGCATTGGTATTCTTTCCCTTTGAAGTGATCCGGGGATTGCGGATCAGCGCGTAGTAGGCGCGGAAGATAAGGGCCATGGCGTCCAGCAAAAACAGCTTCTTTTCCATGCCGGCGAAGTTAGGCAAATCCCGGGGCCGGCATGCAAAAGCCCCGCTGTTTGGCGGGGCTCCGGCGCAGTTAGTTTCGGTCGCTTATGAATACAGTACAGGACAGATTAGTTGAACGTCAGTTTATCCGCATCGCCGGCATGGTTGGCAGTGGTATGACCTGCGGCTGATGCCTTTGATTTTTCCATGTAGATCTCGGGATGTTCCACCACCACAGTGCCTTTGACGGACGATGTGGAATGGGTAGCCGGAGCCGGAGGAATGCTGCTGTTGTCTTTATGGATAAAGTTGAGGTAAAGGGCGAAGAACAGAAGGTTGAATGCAAAGAAATTCAACACCTTGGTGATGCGTCTTTTCATAAAATTTGGATTTAAGGATAGTTCGAAGACTAAAGTAGAGCAGGAAAATTTCCGGTGCAACTCTTCAGACTGATATTTTCCGAAAATGAGAATAATCCCTTATGCATCCGGGTAAATCTACGATGGTTAAGGGTTTGCGGCCGCGCGTTTTTACGAGCTACGGACTTTGAGCTGCAGGCTACGAGCTATAAGCCACAAGCTACAAGCTGCAAGCTGCAAGCTACAGGCATATGTTTCAGAAGTGTGCATTTTAAGAGGCTGTCTGCATATAGTCTCTTTTCCCGGATTTGGCAGGAGATAAAAGGCCCATTCCAAAAGTTACCCATTGTTGCTGCACAGGTGTAGCGGATGATAACAGCGGGAGGAGCCATAGCGGCCATAAAAGTGATTGAAAGCAGCAGCCTATCAGTCATTTAATCTTGAAACATCAGAGTCTTTAAATAAACTCCTTCAGCTTAAAAATATCAGCGCCATCAGCGCCGCCCGCTCCTCCCTGCCGGAGCAGCCTGCCTCCCCATCAGCGCCATCTGCGATTCATCAGCGATTTATTTCATTGCCTGCAGCTTTTTCTGCAGGGAGAACATTTCATCCCGGAGGCGGGCGGCTTCCATAAAGTCCATGTCCCGGGCGGCCTTTTCCATTTCCTTTTTGGTCTGGGCCACGGCCTTTTCAATCTGGGGAATGGTGGTGTATTCGGCATCGCTTTCCGCGGCTTTGGTCGGAATCTCGTCCATGGCCAGAGGCGAATCGGGGTCGTACCCTTTGATGTCCAGTACGGAGGTCTGGGCCATGATCTGCTCCTTCGACTTCGTAACGGTGCGCGGGGTGATGCCGTGTTTTTCGTTGTACGCCACCTGCTTTTCGCGGCGGCGGTTCGTTTCGTCGATTGTGCGCTGCATGCTTTCCGTCATGCTGTCGGCATAAAAAATAACCAGGCCTTCCGCATTCCGGGCGGCCCGGCCGGCCGTCTGGGTCAGCGAACGCTCATTGCGCAGGAATCCTTCCTTGTCGGCATCCAGGATGGCCACCAGCGATACTTCCGGCAGGTCCAGGCCTTCGCGCAGCAGGTTCACCCCTACCAGTACGTCAATCTTGCCCAGGCGCAGGTCGCGCAGGATCTCGATTCGTTCCAGCGTGTCCACCTCGCTGTGGATGTACTTGGATTTGATATCGATGCGCTTGAGGTATTTGTCCATTTCCTCGGCCATGCGCTTGGTCAGGGTGGTCACCAGCACGCGGTCGCCTTTTTTCACCCGCTTGTCGATCTCGTCCAGCAGATCGTCGATCTGGTTCACACTCGGCCGCACTTCAATGGGCGGTTCCAGCAGCCCTGTGGGCCGCACCACCTGTTCCACCACCACGCCCCCGGTCTGCTCGAGCTCATAATCGCCGGGCGTGGCGCTCACATACACCACCTGGTTCATCAGGCCTTCGAATTCATGAAAGTTCAGCGGACGGTTGTCCAGCGCGGAGGGCAGGCGGAAGCCAAAATCCACCAGGGTCATTTTACGGCTGCGGTCGCCGCCGTACATGCCGCTCACCTGCGGAATGGTCTGGTGGCTTTCATCGATCATGCACACAAAATCCTTGGGGAAATAGTCCAGCAGGCAGAAAGGCCGCATCCCGGGCCGGCGGCGGTCGAAAAAGCGGGAGTAGTTCTCGATGCCGTTGCAGTAACCCAGCTCCCGGATCATTTCCAGGTCGTATTCCACGCGTTCTTTCAGGCGCTGGGCCTCGATGAACTTGCCCACGCTTTTGAAATATTCCACCTGGGCGCTCATTTCATCCTGGATCTCGTGCATGATGTCGCGCATCATGTCTTTGGGCGCTACGTAAAGGGTGGCCGGGAAGATGGCCGCATTGTCGAGCTTGCCGATCCGCTTTCCGTTCTGCACGTCGATGCTTTCGATCTCGTCGATCTCGTCGCCGAAGAAGGTCACCCGGTAACCGAAATCCACATAGGGCAGGTTGATGTCCACCGTATCGCCTTTCACGCGGAAGGTGCCGCGGTTGAACTCGATGGTGGTGCGGGAGTACAGCGAATTGACAAGGTTATGCAGGAAGGCCTGCCGCGACATTTTCTCCCCTTTGGCAATGCGGATGATGCCGCTTTCGTAGTCGGTGGGATTCCCCATACCGTAGATGCAGGAAACCGATGCCACCACGATAATGTCGCGGCGGCCCGAGAGCAGGGAGGTAGTGGCCCGCAGGCGCAGCTTATCCAGCTCTTCGTTGATGTTCAGGTCCTTTTCGATATAGGTGTCGGTTACCGGCATATAGGCTTCCGGCTGGTAATAATCGTAATAGGAAACGAAATACTCCACCGCATTATCGGGGAAAAACTGCCGGAATTCACCATACAGCTGCGCCACCAGGGTTTTGTTGTGCGTCAGCACCAGGGTAGGCCGCTGGGTATTGGCGATCACGTTGGCCATGGTAAAGGTCTTACCTGAGCCGGTCACCCCGAGCAGCACCTGGTGCTTTTCCCCCGCGTGGATGCCTTCGGTCAGTTCCTTGATGGCCGTCGGCTGGTCACCGGCCGGCTTATAGGGAGCGTTCAGCTGAAACATAATTCGTTTGTTTGAAAGGCCCTTTTTAAAGGGACAAATTTCGTTACGGTAGTGAAAGAATATTCCATACTCAATGCTCAATAATCAATGTTCAGGCCTGATCATCTTTTATGCAACATCACTCCAGAGCGTTCTTCTTCTGAACCTTGCACATTGACTATGGAGCATTGACTATTTCTCTCCCTAAGCAGTCCGGGTGCACGGTCTTATCTCGACAGTTCCCGGTTCAGGTATTGGGAGTAATCCGGCAGCCGGGTCTTATAGGGTTCCTGCATAAGGGCTGAAGTCATGATGAAATCCGCCGTGGTACGGTTGCAGGCCATGAGGATGTTCCAGGCTACGGCCAGGCGCAGCAGGGCTTTTACATCGCTGTCATGCGGCTGGGCTTCCATCGGGTCCCAGAAAAAGATGATGATATCAACCTTGCCTTCCGCGATCATGGCACCGATCTGCTGGTCGCCGCCCAGCGGCCCGCTGAACAGCCGGGTCACCGGGAGGTTGAGCCGTTCTTCCAGGAGCTTACCCGTGGTGCCGGTGGCAAAGAGCTGATGACCGGCCAGCGTCTCCCGGTTGTGGATGGCCCATTCCGCCAGTTCCTTTTTCTTTTTGTCGTGCGCCACCAGGGCAATTTTCTTTACAGGAGGCAGAATCCGTTCGGTCATAGTTCCAGTTTTAGTGCTGTAGCGCAAAGATCGTCCCTACCGGAACGTGGGCAATGGCGGAAGTTGGACCCCATTTTAAGAGAGGAAGCACCTGGCCTGATCCGGGCAGGAAAATGCCGGATATTACATAAAATTGATTTTCAATATGTAAGAGCGGGGCCATTTCGATTTACGTGTTGAAACGGAAAGGGTTACATATATGGCAAACTATTTGACTGTTTAATTTTACACCACTCTTTCCCCAACGAATTAGCGAAAAACCGTCGTACCCCCATTTTTTAAATCCCTTGTCCGGTAAAAACCGAAAATGCTCATCAATGAAACACCGGGAAAGCCGCCTTCTTAACGGGGCGGTTTTTCAACTTGTAAACGAAAAAGGCCCCCTGAAATCATCGGGGGGCCTTTTTCATAGGGAATATGCTTAGGCTTGTGCTTCCTTGATTTTCTCGCGGATCTTTGTTTCGATTTCGTTGGCCAGTTCCGGGTTGTCGTGCAGGAGGTTCTTCACGGCTTCACGGCCTTGTCCCAGCTTGTTGGCGTCGTAGGAGAACCAGCTTCCGCTTTTCTGTACGATGCCCATTTCCACGCCGAGGTCAATGATCTCGCCTACTTTGGAAATGCCTTCACCGAAAATGATATCGAATTCAGACATCCGGAACGGAGGAGCGACCTTGTTCTTCACCACTTTCACTTTTACGCGGTTACCTACAGCTTCCTCGCCGTCCTTGATCTGGCTCATCCGGCGGATGTCCAGGCGAACGGAAGAGTAGAACTTCAGGGCGTTACCGCCGGTAGTGGTTTCGGGGTTGCCGAACATCACGCCGATCTTTTCGCGCAGCTGGTTGATGAAAATGCAAATGGTGTTGGTCTTGCTGATGGTGGCCGTCAGCTTCCGCAGGGCCTGCGACATCAGGCGGGCCTGAAGACCCATTTTAGAATCACCCATTTCGCCTTCCAGCTCCCCTTTGGGCACCAGGGCCGCTACGGAGTCGATCACCACCACGTCCAGCGCACCGGACAGGATGAGGCGGTCGGCAATTTCGAGGGCCTGCTCGCCGTAGTCGGGCTGGGAGATCAGCAGGTTGTCCACGTCCACACCCAGCTTCTGGGCGTAGGTGGAATCGAAGGCATGCTCGGCGTCGATGATGGCGCACATGCCGCCCTTCTTCTGGGCCTCGGCGATCACGTGGGTAGCGACCGTGGTTTTACCCGAGCTTTCCGGACCGTAGATCTCGATGATCCGGCCCTTGGGAAGACCGCCGATGCCGAGAGCAGCATCCAGTCCGATGGACCCGGTGGACACGACTTCCTGAACCTGGTCGCCGCGTTCGTTCATCATCATGACGCTGCCCTTGCCGAAGTCCTTGTCGATCTTGTCCATCGTAAGCTTCAGCGCTTTGAGTTTTTCTGTATTTGACATGTTTTTGAGTTGAAAAAGTTAGCAGAAGGTCCTATCAAATTTAGGCTTTAACCGGCCCATTCTGAAATTCTTATTTACGTGTAAAACTAATGATTTTAGCAAAACAATTCTAGTAAAAAGGTACGAATTGTGGCTAAAATAATGTGAAAAGGAAAGCCGTTTTTTTCCCGTTTCCCGGCAGGAAAAAACCGCCAATACCTGTCCTCTGAAACCCGCTGCCGGTGCGGGTTTCAGCCGATCATTCCTTCCGGTATCCGCTCTCTCTTTTTTTATATATATTAAATTATTTACGCTTGTTTCAGCCGGACTCATCCTCCGAAGGATTTTAGCAAGGAAAAACAGCGGGAGGCACTGGCTGCCGGACGCTTTCCCCAGCAGGCCGTTTGAATAAGAGCAGCGGACCCATAGCCGGCAAACAACCATGCCGCCATG
>DATAGL010000610.1:0-6759 GCA_036263755.1 Chitinophagaceae bacterium
AATTAGTTGACTTACTGGCAGCTCGTAGCTTTCGGCTCGTGGCTTTAGAATTTCAGCTCTTTCGGCTGCTGGGCAAAATGCGGATGCTCGGCACCGGCGTACACGAACAGCTTCTTGTACATCTTGCGGCCCAGGCGGTTCTTCGGCAGCATGCCTTTCACCGCTCTTTCAATCACCGCTTCGGGGCGGCGCTTCAGCAGGTTCCTGGCAGTTTCCTCTTTACGGCCACCGGGGTAACCTGTAAAGTGGTCATAAATCTTTTGCTCCAGCTTGTTGCCGGTAAACGCTACTTTGTCGGCGTTGGTAACGATCACGAAATCGCCACAGTCAACGTGAGGGGTGTAGTATGCCTTGTTTTTGCCGCGCAGAATGGCAGCAATACGGGCACACATACGACCCACGGTTTGATTGGTACCGTCTACAACATACCAGTTGCGTTGAACGGTAGCCGCATTCGCATGCTTTGTTGTGAAATGAAGTTTGCTCATTACTGAGAAATTTTAGCTGCAAGCTGCAAGCTTCAAGCTGCAAGCCCTTAGCCGGTGATTAATAAGAAACAGCTGCGCCATCCCGCCGGCTGTTTTCCACTTGAAGCTTGCAGCTTGTAGCCTGCTGCTCAAAATGGAGGCGCGAAGATAGGCAAACCGGGGCCTACCGGCCAAAATTTCAGGCCCTTATTTTTCATGGCACCTTTGTAATAAGTTGATTTACAATAAATATTTTGATCCTTTTTGGAAATGGTTAACAAACGAAAAGCGGTTTTTGGCGACCAAGACACAAAGACACGAAGGGGCACAAAGGGAGAGAAAGCAGGCAAACGGCCAAAAACAACCCTGTTTGGAAGGGGTTAAGCCTGTTGCCGGTCAAGTGAAGGCTGTTGTTCAAAAAACGGTTTATTTTGCCGGCCGCCGGCTCCCGGCGAACCTGACGATTATCTAAAACTGAATATTAATCTTTATCCGCATGAGCGCTCTAGCCCTGAACCGCACCGAATTCGGCAACCCCGCCGATACCGGCAATGTACTGACCGAAACCGAAGCCCTCGAGCTCCTGAACAGCTGGGTGGAAAATGAACGCCTGCGCCTGCACATGAAGCAGGTGGGCGCCGTGATGCAGTCCTGGGCCCTGGACCGCGAAGGCCTCGCCCCCGCCGAAGCCTATAAATGGTGGCTGGCCGGTGTGCTGCACGACGCCGACTGGGAAAAATACCCCGAAGGGCACTGCCGCGTAATCATTGAAGAGCTCGAGCGCCGCCGCATCGACCCCGCTGTGATCCGGTGCATCGCCTCGCACGGGCCCCGGCATTTCGGTGTGGAACCCCAAAGCCGTATGGACCATATGATCTACGTGTTCGACGAGCTTTCCGGCTTCATCCATGCCGCAGCCCTCATCCGGCCCACCCGCTACGAAGGCATGGACGTAAAAAGCGTACTCAAAAAACTAAAAACGCCTTCCTTCGCCGCCCAGGTGAACCGCGACGAGATCAGCGACGCCCTGCAGCGCGCGGGGCTTACCCTGGAGGAAGTGGTGGCGTTCATCCTGGCGCATCAGCCGGGGGTTAGCAGTTGATCGGTTGATCAGTTGATAAGTAAAATATTCAATACGCAATGTTCCATATACAAGGCTCATTTAGAGCATCCGGCAGGCGGGCGGTATAGTTTCGCACAGAGCTAACGGAGAAACAGAGTCCGTAACCGTTGCTTTACCGTACAGGAACAATTTGGTAAAATCATCTATGCGCTCTCTGTTGCTCTGCGTCCTCTGCGCGAAACCCTTCTTCCATCCGCGGCCGCTCCGAAAAAGCAGAAAATCCTCCCATTGAACATTGAGTATTGAATATTGCACATTGAATATTTTCCTGATCAACTGATCAACCATTCAACTGATCAACGAAAAAAGCCCCCGGAAGAATCCGGGGGCTTTTAATGTAACCTGCTTGCTATAAGAGCTCGTTGCTTACTGGAAGGTCACGGTTTGGGTGTGCTCGTCCAGGATAATCGTATAGGTACCCGCTGTGCCGGGGGTCTTGAAGTTGTTGCCGCCTTCCCAGCGGATCTTGCGCTTGCCGCCTCCGGCATCGCCGCCATCCTCATAGTCAAACGCACCCCAAGCGGCACCGGCCAGGAACTTGATGTCCTTATCGGCCAGCAGGCTCAGGGTGGCTTCCCATTTGCCGTTGCCCTTGTAGGTCATCTTGGGTGAAGCGCCCGGGTCCCAGGCGTTCACGCCGCTCATGCCGTCACCTACGATGCGCATTTCATCTGCCGCCGAGAGCTCGTACTTCACATTATTGACATCGCGGCCATCCCAGATGACCCGGTATGCTCCGGCGCCGCTCATGTTGGGCATATTGGGCCCGTTGGTTTCGAGGGAAGAGCCGCTGCCGCCGGCCGCGCCGTAGCTGCGGGTTTCCTCCACGCTGTTGCTGCCGTTGTTCCATTCATTATTATCGATGAGTTTCCAGCCGCCGGGGTTGAAATTGTGGATCCCCACAAAAAGGTTCGGTGCCGCATAGCCCATCGCATTGTTGGGAAACACGTTCGGAGGATTCCAGCCCGAACCCGTCGCATCACCCACAAAGCCCATACGGCCTTCGCGGATGTCGTACTTCATCGTCGTGCGGTTCACCGAAATGCGGTAAACGCCGGCATTGTTCACCTTGAAGTTGGCGCCGCCGGGCTCCAGGTTACCGTTGCTGCCGCCGTAGTTCACGTCCCAGGCGCGGCCCTGCGTGATCTTGAACTCCGTTCCGGCGGGCAGCCAGATATAAGTATAGTACAGGTTGTTGATGAGGCCATTCCGGGTATCGCGCACCAGTTCGGGGGCCGTAGCCGGTGTCCAGTCGTTGCCGTAACCCAGGGCGTTCTGGAACGAGCCGGGCATGAACAGGCGCACTTCGCGCAGCACGGCCAGGTTGTTCACGTAATCGGAATACTGGTTCCAGGTGCCGGAAGTGGCCACCACGGTCCACAGCAGGGAAGAAGCCGCACCAAGGTCGGTAAACCCGTATTTCGTCAGCGAATCGCTCAGGTTCTTATAAGAGACGGTGGCCACCGTATCGGCGCCGTTGTTATCCGCTGCAATGGAGAACAGGGGTGCCGACCAGTCTACCGGCAGCACGGCACCGGAGGCATCGGTCTTGCGCTCGGCGAACAGCACTTTGTATTGCACGTAGCTGGCCGCAACGGCGGGCGCCGAACGGGTCCAGTTAAAATGGAATGCGTTGCCGGTGGAACCCGGGTCGATCGCTACGGTGCTGGCCGAGGAAACGGGGCCCAGGAGCTGGAAAGGAGAGGCGCCGTCGGCCATGCGGCGTACGGTGAGCGCGTAGGGCCCGCCGGCCAGGGCCGTGCCGTTGAATTCATTGCTGGCCTCCACGGTCCACAGCAGTTCCACCGTAGCACCGTCGGCCACGCCTTTGGCTTTCAGGGCATCATCCAGCATCTTGTACGTAAGGGTCAGCTGGGGGCGCAGGCCGTTGCTGTCGCTGGGCAGCTCCAGGTACCGCTTGCCGGCCTCGAAATTGTTTTCGCTTTTCAGCGAGGCGATCCATTTGTACCGGACCGGCGCGCTGACGCCCGGTTTCGACGGGTTCCACCGGATGACCATGCTTTCGTTGGGTGTGGCCGCATTCAGGGCCACGGTGCCCGCCGTCGTGGGCGACAGAACCGTGAAATCGCCTACCACCTCGCCGGTCATGGCATTATCGAACTCGGCTTTTTTACAGCCGGCCAGTACCGCAAGCACGGCGATGAACAGGAATAATTTATGTCGGAGCAGCTTCATATAGACTTTTTAAAAGCGGTTAATGTGGTTATTGCAGTTCATCAAAACCATAGGTAAAGGCATTCGATTCCAGGGTCACCGGGTTGCCGTTCACATCCCTTCCCTGTCCGCGGAAAACGACCCGCATGCTTGATACTTTTACGCCGGCCGGAATGGTGAACAGCTTGGGCGGGAAGAAGGTGTGGGCAAACACTTTGCCGCCCTGGGGCACGAGGTTCACGGTCTTCTCCGCATCGATGACATCGCCCGACATGTTCAGGAGCGTGATCTTCGCCTGCGCAGGAGCCATGCGCTGGGTATTGAGGTCGGTAGCCAGGTTCTGGTCCAGGTACACGGTCACCACTTCATTCTGACCGATGATCTTCGGGAATACACGGAACACGCCGGGTACAAACTTCAGCGGGGCCACCGTCAGGTTGATGTCGTCGGACTTGGCGTCGCCATCGCCGTTCTTCGCTTTTACTAGGAAGGAGATCTGCGTGATCTCCGAAGGCGCCTTCCCGTAATACTCGGTGGGCGTCATCGTCCAGCTCCAGAGGTCGGGACCTTCCTGCACCATGCGGCGCTCTTCACTGGAAGCGTTCCAGGAGCCGTTGCCCGGGGCGGGGTCGCCCGGGTTCCAGGTCCAGATATACAGGGGGCTCTTGCCCTTGAGGTTCGGCACTTTGGAAACATCTACGATGATCTTCACCGCGTCTTCTGCCGTGAAGGAGGAGGGCACGGTGGTGACCACGGCCCCCGAGGTCTGGGCCTGCAGTACGGCCGAGAAGGCCAGCAGCAGGGAGGAGAAAAACAGCTTTTTCATATCAGAAGAGGTTGAAGATTATCGGGTAAAAGTGTAATCGTAATAAATGGCTTCCCTGCCCAGCAGCTTTTTCGACTGCCGCAGCGCCATCTTGTTGTTGGCCAGCTTCTCGTAGGAGCCCATGGTAAAGCGCAGGGTGTCGGTTCCGTTGAAGAGCAGCAACTGCCCTACTTTCTCGGCATTGTCCACTTTCCAGCCGCCGGCCGTATGACGGAACAGCGGGGCCGCATCACCGTAGTTGATGTCAAAGGTGCCTTCCGCGCCGGCCGTAGCCGTGAGCGTCAGGGTGATGCCGGTGAAGCCCGTGGGCTCCGTTACATCCAGCACCTGGTACGGGAAGCCTTTTCGTTCGGCATCGGCATCGTGCTGCACTACCGACTCCCCCTTCCACACCCCGGTAAGGGAGGAAAGGCCGCCGGTTTGCACCGGCTCATAGGTTTTCAGCTCTTCGGGCCGGCAGTTCAGCACCAGCACAGACAGGAGCAGGAGGGCTATATATCCGTTGATCCTTTTCATAAAGCAAGTTTTATTAGTTACAACCACCTGTGGGGTTTTGTACGAAGTTTTTATTTACCGTGAGTTCATTGGCGGGGAACTGCAGCACCATGCCGTTACAGTTCCAGGGAGCGGTGCGGCTGGTGGACGCTTCACCCTTGGCGCCGAGGCGCTTGATCTGCTGCAGGCGGTCGCCGGACTCGAACACCATCTCTTTCATCCGCTCGGAGCGCACGCGGGCCAGCACGGCGGCGGCTGTGGCGTTGGCCGGCAGCGGAGCCAGGGCACCACCGTAGGCACGGGCCGTGATGTCGTTGATATCGGCAATGGCCACATCGAGGTTCTGGTTCAGCGAAGCCGCACTTTCGGCACGCGTCAGCTTCATCTCGGTGAGGTGGATGACCGGCAGCACGAAATCGGGATTATTGTATTTCCGCACGCTGTACACGGTATTGGTCTGGCCGGGTGCAGTGGAGTCCTTGTACCAGGCGCGGCGGAGGTCGGCCGGGTTGCCCCGTTGCTCGTCGTAGGCTGACTTTGTGATGGGCAGGCCCAGCGATACGTTCAGGTTGCCCTGGTTGCGAAGCGCTCCCATGGTAGTGATGTTGGGCTCATTCACCAGCCAGAAGATGGCCTCGCTTGCCTTCGGCAGCGCAAACCGGTTGGCGAAGTAATTGGGTGAAGTATCAAACGTGAACTGTCCGGAGGTGATTACCTGGTTGGAGTAGTTATAGGCTTCCGCGAAATTGTTCATCTGGAAATACACACGGGCCAGCAGGGCCTTGGCTGCCAGCGCGCCCGGGTAGTTACCGTTCACGGGCGGCAGCTGGGTTTCGGCTTCTTTCAGGTCCGCAATGATCTGCCCGTACACTTCCGCCACGGTATTGCGGGTACGGAAGAGCTCCATTTCGCTCTGCGTCTTGATGATGATGCCCAGGTGGCTGTTGTCCGCTGTATAGCCATAGGGCTGGGCATAGAGCCGTACCAGCTCGAAATGCGCGAGGGCCCGGACGAACTTCGCCTGTCCCTCCACGTTGCTGCGGGCGGCTTCCGAGGAAGTGACCAGCGCCAGGTTGTCCAGGGCCACGTTGGCCCGCTGGATGATCAGGTAGCTTTCGTTGTAAAACCCGTTGGACGTACCGTTGCTGCCGGTACTGTTGAAGCGGGCCAGCGAAAGATAATCGCCGGTAAAGCTGGTGGGATCCACGAGGTCGGCCATCAGCTCGGAGAGGATTTGCTGGCGCCCGCCGTAGAACTGGTCGCCGCGCATCGGCGTATAGGTAGAGTTCAGCGTGGCCAGCACGTCGGCCTCGTTCTTGATGGCGTCTTCCACCGGTACCTGTCCCACCGGTTTGATTTCAATTTTCTTACAGCTGCTCACCAGGCCCGAGGTCAGGCAAAGGGCGGCGGCCAGTAAAATCGGTATATGTTTAAGCTGCATAGGTCGTGTTGATTAGAATGAAAGATTGATTCCGAAATTCAGGCTGCGCTGCAGCGGCGGGTTGAGGAAGTTGGCGTTGGCGCTCTGGTTGCGGGCCGAGTTGTTCTCGCCGTCGCGGCCGCTTTCGGGATCACCCACCGGGTACTTCGTGAACAGCAGCAGGTTGTAACCGGCCAGGAACACTTTTGCATTTTCCATCTTCAGCCGTGTGGCTACGGTCTTCGGCAGGTAG
>DATAGL010000611.1:0-2073 GCA_036263755.1 Chitinophagaceae bacterium
GTGCCGGCTCCGGCCCCGACCGCGCCTATGTGGGTGCGGACGACGGCGTGAACGACCTCGGAAACGCCTACTCGGTGACGGGCCTGGGCTTTGATGCCGCAGAAAAGATCACCTACCTGATGGAACTCATGCTGACTTCCACGGCCACGTTTGCGGAAGCCCGCCAGGTGTCGATCGCGGTGGCTACAGAGCTGAGCGGAAATCCCTGCAGCGCCATGGTGGAATCGGTGACCAATGCCTGGTACGCCGTTGGCGTAGGCGCGAAGTTCGTGAAGCCCTGCTCGGTAACGTTCGGCTTTATCAACCGTTCGGATATCTCGGTGACGGAAAGCGCCGCCACCGCCGGCTGCACCGCGCAGAAGAGCCTTACGATCCCGGTATTCATTCCCGCCAATGCAACGGTGAACATCAGCACTTCGGGTTCTGCCTACGTGGCGCGGGACTTTACCATTGCCCCCTACCAGCTGTCCAATACCACGACCGCACCGCGCAAGGCCACCTTCTCGGTAAACATCCTCAACGACGGCGGCGTGGAAGCCACGGAGACCATCGTCCTGAAGCTGAAGATCTCCAATACCGGTGGCAACGCCGTGGATTCGGTGCTTACGGTTTCCATCCTGGATGATGATGTCGTGCCCATCATCGGCAACGGCGAAAAGAGCCTGCTGAATGAAACCTTTACCCGGGCGAACGGGTTCACGGACCCCACCGGCTGGAAAGAGATCCTCGAAATTGCCGAAACCACCGGCGATCCGCTGGCTACCGGCAAGAACCAGTGGGGCATCTTCGACAACAAGCTGGCCATTACCGGCAAGGAAGGGCTGACCAATACCCAGCTGCCCAACGGAACCTACAACAGCGCCAGCGAAAGCCGCACTCTGGTGCGCACGCCGCTGATCGATGCGCGCGGCCTGAGCCTCGTTACCGTTTCCTTTGCCTATTTGGTGCAGGGTGAAGTAGACCCGGCCACCCTGGATCCGGAAAACTTCCCCGCCTTTGATTACATGGCGGTGGCCTATTCTACGGACGGGGTGAATTTCATTGAGCTCAATACAGGCGATTTCCGCCAGTTTGCCTCGGCCTTGCCGGTCAGCGGCACCTTTACCGGTACGCTGCCTGCCTCGCTGGCCAACAAGCAGTTCTACCTTGCCTTCCGCTGGAACAACGACGCCAATGCCGGCGGCCCGCAAAGCGTGACCATTGACAATTTCACCGTGAAAGGCGCCACGCGCAAAATAGAGAGCGATGCCGTTCACGGCGGCAGCGAGAAGATCGATCCGTACGGCAGCGCTTATTTCTACAGCACGCAGGACGGACAGGTGGTCGGCTACCTCCAGAACAACTCCGCCAGCAACTTCGGCTGTACGAATGTTACAGTGGAGAAAGCCGGCAATGCTACTTTCAACCTGTACCAGGATGCGACCCACCAGCATAAAGTGAGCGATAAGGTCGTGCGCATTGCGCCCGCCGGCAGCTTTACTGCTTCAACGGTGGTGACGCTGTACTTCACGGAAGCGCAGCTCAAAGCCCTGGAGCAGGCAACCGGTACTGCCCGCACCAGCTTCCGGGTGTACAAGGTGAATGCGGCCGGTTACGCCGGCGCCACCTCGGCCAATACGGTACGGTACACGCCGGTGTATACGGCGATACCGGGAGCCGGCGGTTCCTTCCGCGTCAGCTTTACGGCGGCGGCCAGCGGATCGTATGCCCTGGGAGCCGCAGTAGCTCCTGCCGTCACCGGAGCAGCGATCAGCCGCGACTTTCCGGAGGCTGCTGCCGCCTGGAGGTTCCACAGCATTTACCCGAACCCGGGCACGGGAACGGTCTTCCTGAACATTGATGCGCCGCAGGCCCAGCGCGTGCGCGTGGAAGTGGTGAATGTGGCCGGCCAGCTGGTGTACCAGCAAATAAGGCAGCTGCAGCCCGGAACGACCTCGATCGCCCTCCCGGCCCGGAAGTTCGGTACCGGCAGCTACCGCGTGCAGGTGAAGAACGACCAGGGCGAGACGCTGAACAGCCAGCAACTACTCCGCCAATAGATTCCTGGATCCTCCAAGCAAAGGCTGCCGTGAA
>DATAGL010000612.1:0-3799 GCA_036263755.1 Chitinophagaceae bacterium
TCGTGGTGATCTACGACCTGCTGCGGCCCCACATCCGGCCGGAGCTGGACCTGAGCATCCGCCTGTACGAGACCCCGCGGAACTATGTTGAGTTCCCGGCCTGAACCTGTAAAGAACGAAAATGGCATACCACAAGAAAGAAGGATTCGACAAAGAGACGACTGAAGTCCTTATTGAAAATTACCGGAACATTCTGGGGCAACTGGGTGAAGACCCCCAGCGCGAAGGCCTGTTGAAAACCCCGGAGCGTATGGCCAAAGCCATGCAGTACCTCACCCAGGGCTACCAGCAGGATGCCGTTCAGATCCTGAACGGGGCGAAATTCCATGAAGAAGTCAGCGAGATGGTGATCGTCAAGGATATTGAACTGTTTTCCATGTGCGAGCACCACCTGCTTCCGTTTTTCGGGAAAGCGCATATTGCGTATATTCCCAACGGGTACATTACAGGGCTGAGCAAGCTCGCCCGGTGCGTGGATGTGTTTGCCCGCCGCCTGCAGGTGCAGGAGCGCCTCACCACCCAGGTACTGGAGGCAATAAAGACAAGCCTCAACCCGTTAGGGGTGGCCGTGGTGATCGAGGCAAAGCACCTGTGCATGATGATGCGCGGGGTGCAGAAGCAGAATTCATCGACCACCACCTCGGCGTTCGACGGCGAGTTCCTGCACAACCACGTTACCCGCAACGAGTTCCTGAAGCTGATCTCGGCCCGCCTGAGCTGAATCCCCTCCATCCAATACCACTGACCAACCATTAAAACTTTCTATTGATGAAGCATGCATTTGTATTTCCCGGACAGGGCGCACAATTCCCGGGGATGGGAAAGGTTCATTATGAGAACAGCTCCTTTGCAAAAAAAATATTTGAACAGGCCAACGAACTGCTCGGTTTCCGGATTTCGGATGTGATGTTTTCCGGCTCGGAAGAAGACCTGAAGCAGACCCGCATCACGCAGCCAGCCATATTCCTGCACTCCATCATCGCATTCCGCAGCATTGAGAGCGGACGGCCCGACATGGTGGCCGGTCACTCGCTGGGCGAGTTTTCGGCCCTGGTGGCCAACGGCACCCTTTCCTTTGAAAGCGGGCTCCAGCTGGTGAGCCTGCGCGCGGAAGCCATGCAGAAGGCCTGCGAGCAGCACCCGTCCACCATGGCCGCCGTACTGGGACTGGCCGATGAGAAAGTAGAGGAAGTATGCCGGCAGGTGCAGTCTGAAACCGGTGAGGTGGTGGTGGCCGCCAACTACAACTGCCCCGGGCAGCTGGTGATTTCCGGCAGCCTGAAAGGGGTAGAGGCCGCCTGCGAAGCCCTGAAAGCGGCCGGTGCCAAAAGAGCGCTGGTGCTGCCGGTGGGCGGTGCCTTTCACTCACCCCTGATGGAGCCGGCCCGCAAAGAACTGCAGAAAGCCATCGAATCCACCAACTTCCACCAGCCTTCCTGCCCGGTGTACCAGAACGTAGCCGCCAAGGGCGTGATCGACCGGGATGAGCTGAAGCAAAACCTGATCGACCAGCTGACCGGAGCGGTGAAATGGACCCAGTGCGTTCAGGCCATGATCAACGACGGGGCATCCAAATTCACCGAAGTGGGCCCGGGCAAAGTGCTCCAGGGACTGATCAACAAAATCCACAAAGAGGCGCAGACGGAAGGGGTGAATTGAGGAATGTGAGTGAATGTGCGGATGTGCAAATATGCAGATGTGCAAATATGCGGATGTGCAAATGTGCGGATGTGCAGATGAAGAGGCAGGCAACACACAATTTTGATGTATAAATTATTTTATGAGCAGCCGGGAAATGCCCGGCTGTTTTTATGGGTGTTGGCCAGATCCTGAATGAAACCTCATTGACCTCATTATAACCATTCATCAACAATCATTCGTACATCAACCTATTCCCACATCTGCACATCTGCACATTTGCACATTTGCATATCCGCACATCCGCACATTTGCATCCTTCTCCGATCGGGACTATATTTGGCCGACCAAAACTACCGATGCATGAAAAGAATCCTGATGCTCCTGTGCACCCTGGCTGTGCTCACCACTTCCTTCGCCGCAACGGCACCTCCGGTAAAGAAACCGCTTAAAGCCGCTGAAGTCTTTGTGCCGGTCGGGCATACGGGCCGGCAAATTTCCCTTCTTCAATTGTCGCAACTGAGTGCCGACCAGTTTGAAAGCCTGTCGGGACAAAAGCTGAATGTATTCGGCCGCCTTTCCTTTAAGCTGGGGCAGCGCGAGTTGCGCCAGAGCATCCGTAAAGACGGCACGCTCCGCAACAAGCGGCTGGCGCGCTTCGCCCAACGTTTCGATGACGGGGAACAACGGCGCGGCTTTCACCTGGGTGGTTTTGCCATCGGCTTTTTCGGTGGCCTCATCGGCGCGGCACTGACCTACCTGTTCAAAGATGAAAACAGGCGCCGCCGCACCACCTGGGCTTGGATTGGCTGGGGTGTTTGGGTGGTCCTTTGGCTGGCCGTGATCCTGCCGGCCTTATAAAACCGGCAGCCGCCGGATAGCAAACGGAATACCTGGAAAAGTGGATCGGCAGATCCGCTTTTTTTATACGGACTCAGCATTAAGGATCAGGGAGTTAGGCACAAAAAAGAAACAGCGTTTGTGGAAAAGGAGGCAAGAGCGGTGTTGAAATATTCGATACTTTAGAGATGCATTCTTAACCAAACCCATTTGTTATGAAGAAATTTTTATTCCTCTTCGCCGCACTGGCGGTGCTTGGTGCGTCCTATGCCTCCTTCTCTTCCAAAAAGCCCCTGCGTAAAGCCAGTGAGGTCTTTGTGCCGGTAGGCAAAACCGGAAAGACCATTTCCCTTCAGGACCTCTCCGCGATCTCCGTCAAGGAATTCGAGCGGGTGTCCGGGAAAGACATGCGGTTTATGGACAAGGTGAACTTCAAGCTGGGCCAGCGCCAGCTTCGGAAAAGCATCAATCCCGACGGTACGCTCAACAGCCGGAAGATGGAGAAGTTCGCCAAGCGCGTGGACGGATCCGACTTCAACCTCGGCGGCTTTGCCCTTGGTTTCCTCCTCGGCCTTATCGGGGTGCTGATCGCCTACATCATTTCCGACGACAACAAGCGCGTCCGCACCAAGTGGGCCTGGATCGGCTTCGGCGCTGCCGTGGTGCTGTATATCCTGCTGCTGGTTATTTAAGATCGGTTCGGTTTTAGTTGACGAGTTTACTTGTTTACAAGTTCACGGGTTCACAATGTTTCCGGTTGGTTTGCAGGTTTGCTGATGAGTGGCACTCCTGCAAAAGGGTGAAAAACGGTAATCTGTTTGCCCCGCCAATCTTAAAACTTGTGAACAAGTGAACTTGTAAACTTTTCAGCCTTCACTCACGGAAACCGCACAATTGATCCACTCCGGGTCGAACGCCGCATTGTATTTTTTGTAAAAGTTGATGGCGGGTTCATTCCATTCCAGTACCTGCCACTGGATGCCGTTGAGCTTGCGGCGCCGGGCTTCATTGACCAGCCGGTCGAACAGAAGCTTACCCAGTCCCTTTCCCCGCATTTCCTCCGTAACGATCAGGTCTTCCAGGTACATGCGCTGCCCCTTCCAGGTGCTGTAGCGAATGTAATAGAGGGCAAATCCCTGCACCACTCCATCCACCTCGGCCACGAAGGCCCACCATACGGGACGGCTGCCAAACCCGCTCTGCCGGAAGTGCTCCTCGGATACCGTCACCTCGTTGGCTGCACGCTCGTAACGGGCCAGCTCGCGGATGAGCTCGAGCAGGCGGCCACAGTCTCCTTCCTGCGCTTTGCGTATGTTGATGT
>DATAGL010000613.1:0-2530 GCA_036263755.1 Chitinophagaceae bacterium
AGGAGGAAAGGAGCAAAGGAGTGTATTCTCCGTGCCCTCCTTTTCTCCTTAGCTCTGCGCGAAACCCACCTCCCAATCGCAGAAGGTTCCGGTATTTCTTCGACCTTCCTTCGGATATACTCCGTTGCATCGGGAAGGTAAACGGAGTATATACGGAATGTAAGCGGATCATTCCCGGGTGAATCTCGAAGCAGCTATTGAAAATCAAGATGTTGAGCGTTGGAAAGCTGAATGGTTCAATCGTTGATAAATGGAATAACTGATTCTGATAATTGGGCAACGCTCCAGGCCCATTCTTTTCTCTTTACCTTCTCTTCATTCCTTAGTAACCATTCCTTAATCCACAATTCAACTGATCAACTTTTCAACGGATACCTCATACCCAATATCCAATTCCAAATTCCCTATCTTAAGGCTCCAATCGATGTTCATGTCTCTACAACGGCCTTTTCAACGTGCTTCCATGCTTGCCTGCCTGCAGGAAGGCCGGCGCTGGGACCTGGCCGTGATCGGCGGCGGCGCCACGGGCCTGGGTATTGCCGTGGATGCGGCGGCCCGCGGCCTTTCGGTAGTGCTGTTCGAGGCGGGCGACTTTGCGCGGGGCACTTCCAGCCGCAGCACCAAGCTGGTACACGGAGGCGTACGCTACCTGGCACAGGGTGCCCTGCCCATGGTGTTCTCCGCCCTGCGGGAGCGCGGCCGCCTGGCGCGCAATGCCCCGCACCTGGTACGCACCCAGTCGTTTGTCATTCCCTGTTACAGCACGGGTGAAAAGATCAAATACATAACAGGACTGAAGCTGTACGACTGGCTGTCGGGACCCTTAAGCCTGGGGGCCTCGCGGCTGCTGTCGCGTACGGCTGTGGAGCAAAAGCTGCCGGGGATCCGGATGGCCGGGCTGACCGGCGGCGTGCAGTATACCGATGCCCAGTTCGACGATGCCCGCCTGGCCATCAACCTGGCGCAAACGGCAGCCGAGCAGGGCGCCGTGCTGCTGAACTACTGCCCGGTGACTGCACTTACGAAGGACGTGGCCGGCCGCATAAGCGGCCTCACGGCCGCCGATGCCGAAACGGGCCGCTCCTACACCATCGGGGCCAGCGCGGTGATCAATGCCACGGGCGTATTTACCGATAAAGTGGTCCGCTTTGACCAGCCCGACAGCGCGCCGCTCGTACGGCCCAGCCAGGGCGTGCACCTCGTGCTCGACCGCAGCTTCCTGCCCGGCGATACGGCCCTGCTGATTCCTGAAACCAGTGACGGTCGGGTGCTGTTCCTCATTCCCTGGAAGGGGTATGTGGTGGCCGGCACCACCGACACGCCGCTGAACGACATTGCCGAGGAGCCGGTAGCGGCGGAAGAAGAGATCACGTTCATCTTGGAAACCGTGCGGCGCTACCTGTCGCGGCCCCCTGAGCGGTCTGATGTGCGCAGCCTGTTTGCGGGCCTGCGTCCGCTGGCCGCCGAAGGATCAAAAGGCGTGAAGACGGCCGGCCTGTCGCGCGACCACCGCCTGCACCCCCATCCTTCGGGCCTGCTGACGGTCACCGGCGGCAAGTGGACCACCTACCGGAAAATGGCCGCCGATGCCGTGAATGCCGCCCTCGAATTGGCCGGCCTGCCGGCACGCCCCGGCAACACGGTAAGCCTTCCGATCCACGGCCATGCACATGCGCCCACCGACGGACACCTGAACGTGTACGGCAGCGATGCGGCCGCCATCGAAGCCCTTTGGCAGGAAGTGCCGGGGTCGGCCCGTCCGCTGCTGCCGGAATTGCCGCATACGGAAGCCGAAGTGCTTCATGCCATACGGCACGAAATGGCAGTGCACGTGGAAGACGTGCTGGCCCGCCGGCTGCGGCTCCTGTTCCTCGACGCCCGGGCGGCCCTCCGCGCGGCGCCCCGCGTGGCCGAACTGATGCAGCAGGAACTGCAACGCACCGAAGAATGGAAAGAAGCTGAGCTCAGGGCCTTTGCCGCCCTTGCAGCGAAGTACCTGCCAGGTGGGGTGAATGGGTCAATGGGTGAATAGGTGAATCTGTAGGTGAATGGGAGGGAGGGTGAGTGTGCGAATGATGTACGATGTGAGATGTACAGTGTACGATGTGCCGGATTGACGATTGACGATTGACGATTGACGATTGACGATTGACGATTGACGATTGACGATTGACGATTGACGATTGACGATTGACGATTGACGATTGACGATTGACAAAATTTGGGGCTACCCAAGTTACAACATATCCTTTGTGTCTTTGCGGCCCTTGGCGCCTTTGCGTGAAATATAAGCCGGCAGTCTGAACCCTTGTTAACCATTCAACCCTTCAACTGATCAACTCCAAACCCCCAATTCCAAACTCCAAACCACAAACCCATGTACATCCTCTCGCTCGACCAGGGCACCACTTCTTCCCGGGCCATCGTGTTCGACAAGGCCGGCTCTATCGTATCGCTGGCCCAGAAAGAGTTCACACAGCATTATCCCCAGCCCGGCTGGGTGGAGCACGACGCGGGCGAGATCTGGAGC
>DATAGL010000614.1:0-2061 GCA_036263755.1 Chitinophagaceae bacterium
AGGATTTTTTACCCTGCAAACCTGGGAAAAGCTTCCGCTGACGCTGACCATTCACCATCCATCCGGTAAGGAAGGGAAGCTGGAAGTGCAGTCAGCAGAAAAGCCGCTGCGGATCAACTGGCCCGTTTTGTCCGGAACCCCTAAACTGCCGGCACCATGAACTGGAACTGGATTGCCCTGGCCGTTCCTTTCTTTGGTTTTCTGATGGCCGTCGAATACTTCTGGAGCCGCCGGCGGGGCCTACCGGTGCACCGGCTGTCTGAATCCGTGGCCAACCTTAATGTGGGCATAGCCGAGCGGCTTGCGGACCTCTTCACCACCGGGGCGTTTTACCAGGTGTTTGATGCCATCTACCGGAAGTATGCCCTCTTCGATATCCCGGGAAATGCGCTGACCTGGATCGGGCTGTTCCTGCTGACCGACCTGGTCTGGTACTGGTACCACCGTTTCGGTCATGAAGTAAACCTGTTCTGGTCCGCCCATGTGGTGCACCACCAGAGTGAAGACTACAACTTTACCGTATCAGCCCGCATCACGGTGTTTCAGTCGGCTGCCCGCGGCTTGTTCTGGTGCGTGCTCCCGCTGGTTGGGTTCCCGCCCGGAATGATCACCACCATGCTGCTGCTGCACGGTGCCTATCCGTTCTTTACGCATACCCAGCTGGTTGGCCGGCTCGGCATTCTGGAATGGATCCTGGTTACCCCTTCGCACCACCGCGTGCACCACAGCTCCAATCCGGAATACCTCGACAAAAATTATGGAGATGTACTGATCATCTGGGACAAACTGTTCGGCACTTTTGCCCGCGAGGAGCGGCCCCCGGTATACGGACTGACCCAGCCCCTGAACAGTTCCAGTTTCCTTTGGCAGCATTTTCATTTTATGCTGGAGCTGGCAGTGGCCTTCCGGCTGGCCAGGGGCTGGCGGGAGCGGGTACGGGTGGTGCTGGGCCGCCCGGATGATATTGATCCGCGGATCCGCCTCCTGCTGGAACGCCGCTGGCTCCGGCGCAACCGGACCCTCGTACGCTCGGAAGCACTGAACCGGCTGGTCCACATACAAACGGCTCTGACCCTGGGGCTCCTCTTCCTTTTATTATTGTTCGGGCAATACTTTACCGGGTTCCAATTGCTGATAGCCGCGCTTTTTCTCCTGCTTAGCGTGATCGCCACCGGTGCCTTGCTGGAACAAAAGCGCTGGGTCTTTTACCCGGATTTTATCCGGCTGCACCTCGCAGGGCTGTTCGTTTACAGCTTCTACCCGCTGCCGGTGGTCAGCACCTTCCTGCTGGGCATTTCCCTGATGCTGATCGCCGGGCATAAGCAATTGTTCCGCCGGTACCAGCAACTGGTATATACGGGATGAATTTAGCTGTCACATGGCTGAGCGGATAGGCGGAGGCCGGCAAAGCCTCTTACGGCGGTTCGAATCCGCCTGTGACCCCAGGATTTTAGCAAGCAATCGGAACGGGCTGTATGTCTATACGGCCCTCTTTTTTTCAACCCGGCCGGTTGGCAGCTCTAAAGCCGCAGCAACATACCCGGACCAATTTCGGGAGGGCCACCGGCAATGCCTATGTTATCATCGATTCCCAATCGTTTTCGGTGATTGCGTTAAATTAGCAGGAAATAGGGCGGTACCTTCCGCAGCCTGACCAAACACGATAAGAAGAAAAATGAATACAATGGAGTCTGTTTACCTGAGCGATGCCGGTCCCAGGGTTTCCCCGGCCATTTATGGATTTTACCGCTGGCACGAAGTAGGAAGAAACCCGGCCGATATCATGGAACGCATTCTGGATGTCTGCCTGGAACTGGGCATCAATACCTTCGACCATGCCGATATCTACGGCGACTACCAGTGCGAGGAATTATTCGGTCAGGTAATGAAGCAGCGGTCGATCCCGCGTGAGCGCCTGGTGCTGTTCTCCAAATGCGGACTCCGCCTGCCTCATTCCAGCGTGCCGGGCGTGCGGGTACCGCATGTGGATACTTCCAGCGCCCACATCCGGGAAAGCGTGGACAACTCCCTGCGCCGCCTGCGCACCGATTACATCGATAT
>DATAGL010000615.1:0-10225 GCA_036263755.1 Chitinophagaceae bacterium
GGAATCCGTGGCCCTTCCTGCTGCCGACAAGCGCGACGGGGTGGAGGAGGAATACGCGGAAGGCACCAAAGCCTGGCGGGCCCTGTCGGGCAAGGAGGTGGTGGAGCGCTTTGACTACAAACTCCGCAAGGCCACGCTCTACGTGGAACGCTTCCATCATGCGGAGCAGCCGGTACCGCCGGCCCTTCAAAAAGAAATACAGTCCGTAAAGGAAAAGCTGAGCCGCCTGCAGGGAACAGCCGGGTTCACGGTTTCCACGCCGGAGCTGTGGCTGAGCAAAAGCAATTTAAGGGCGATCATACTGGATATCGGTTTCGGCGAGCCGTTCCTCTCGGCGGAGGGTACTTCGTCTATGAACCTGCTGCCTTTATTTACCGTAACGCTATCCACCGAAAAAGGCCCCGTCCCGCTAAAGGTCCATCCGCTGGTACTGCCTGATGCCAGTGAGGAATCCATCAAGAAACTGGCCTTCGACGTCTTCCCTCAACACCGGGAAGATGCCGGGGAATGTGTGCACGACCCGATGTATGCGGCCAATAACCGGGTAGCCAAAGTATCCGGCGCACAGACGTACGTGATCGTCCTGGATCTGAACTTTCCCGCGGTGATGCCGCTGGCCAACGGTGCGCCGCCCTTTCTGCGGTTCAGCAGCCTTGGCGGACTGGCAGGTGCATTCCCGATCCTTTCCTTCGGGCTGCGCACCTTTTCGCTCGCCACGTTTCCCGGGCACCGTTTACTTCCTTCCGATATACCCCTGACCCTGCACCGCCTGAATGGTACAACTGCGGAAGCGGGGACCCAGCTGGTTATTGGCCCCGATGATGGCCAGGAAATCTTTATCCGCAATCCCGAACTGTTTTATAAGGATGTCCGGACCCTGACCGTGAACCTTCCGGGAAGGCTGGACCCCCAGCAGTATGCTTTTCTGAAGGAGCTTACCTGGCAGAAGCCGGATGCCTCAGGAACGGTCGGAGGGGCGTACCGCGAAGTCAGCCGGCACCTGCTTCCTCCGGCCGATTTCCGGCACGACAACCTTGCCGAGAATGCGAATGGCTGGATCCGGCTCACTTTCGACGGGCCGGCAGAGCCGTTTGTGCTGCAAGCAAATGCCGTTTCCTTCCGGTACGAAACGAATCCGGTTACCATTCCGGTGAGCGAAGAAGGCAGCCGCATTCCTTCCCTGCATACGGCCGGCTATTTCAGCTCTCAGGGCGAATGGCTGCTCTCCGCTGCCGATGCCTCCGGCCTGCGCCCCACGCCGCTGCTGGCACAGCCCGTACGGGCGGCGGTCATTACACCCGAACTGCTCGAGGAGCAACCCCCGGCGCCGGCGGCCAACGGCAACCTGTTTCTCGGCCTGGAACACCTGGAGCCGGGTCAGAACCTATCCCTCTTGTTCAAGACCGTGCCGGGCACGGGCAACCCGGATCACTTCGCCCCGGAGGTGGTCTGGTCGTACCTGAAAGACAACGAATGGATGGCCTTTCCCCCGCAATACCTCCTGAAGGATGAAACGCTGGGCCTGAAGCAGACCGGGATCCTGCTGCTCCAAATACCCGCCGACATCAACAACGGCAATACCTGGATCAAGGGAAAAGAAGACCGCACCGACCTGTACTGGATCCGCGCTTCAGCAACCGAGCTGCCGGCCGACAGCGTGTTCGTGGATGCGCTGCCCATGCTCCAGGATGTGTTTGTCAACGCCGCCACGGCTGTATTCGAGGATGCCCGGAATACGACCGGTCACCTGGTCAGCGGTATTCCGGGAGGGACCATCTCCGCGCTGCGTTTCCGGGATGTGCAGGTGAAATCGGTGCAGCAGCCGTACCCTTCTTTCGGTGGCCGCCTGCCGGAAACCGGCGACCGCCACCGGTACTACTGCCGCGTCAGCGAGCGGCTCCGCCACAAGCACCGGGCCGTAACCGTCTGGGACTATGAGCACATCGTGCTGCAGGACTTTCCCCGGGTAATGGTGGCGAAATGCCTGCCGCACACCCGCAGGTATGCCGTGGTCCGGCCGGGGAACGTGACCATGGCCGTGATTCCCGATCCGGCCGCTATGACCGGCACCCGCACTTTCTTCCCGGCCTTCGAAGCCGGCGACCTGCAGGCGATCCATGATCAGTTAATCCGTCAGAACAGTTATTTCGTGGGCGGCCACGGCGACCCGGATTTCTGCTGCTGCCCGGACGACGACTGCGCCTGTGAAAAGGAAAGCAGCCGGCTGTCGGTGATCAATGCCCGGTTCGAGCCCGTACGGCTGAAAGTATGCGTGCGTTTTTACCCGGGCAGGGATGTGGCGTTTTACCGCAGGGAACTCAACGAAGCACTGAAGCACTTCCTGGCGCCCTGGGCCCGCAGCGGAACGCAGCTGCAATTCGGAGTGGCCATCCGGCTGACCACCTTGCTGCAGTTCCTGGAAGGGCTGGAGTATGTGGACGTGGTGCTGAACCTGCAGGTGAAGCACTTCGCGGCGCGGCAGACGGCCGAGGAAGAAGAAGAAAATATACCCTGGGGGCAGCCCGAAGAAATCAAACCTTTCACCGCTGCCTCGGTACTCACGACGTACCTCGACCGGCTGAATGAAGACAATCCCAATGTGATCGACCATGAGATCCGGGTGGCCCGGGGTGACGGCCGGTGCACCTGCGGCTCCTGCGAGGAAAAGGAAGCGGCAGTGGCCGGGGGGGCCGACCTCCTGGAAGAGCTGCGTACGCGCCTGCTGGAGCTGTGGTCGGCCCACGGAAATAAAAGAAAGATCGACCTGGCTGTCGCGAAGGCGCTGGACCAGGCCGTGGATGCGGGAACACTCTCCGGTGAAAAGCCCGCCCTCCCGGAAGCAGGTGAAGAAGGCCGGCATGCGTACCGCATCCGGAAGGTCATGGCCGGTACCCGGGTCCTTCAGTTAACGATTTCGCTCAGCACTGCGGAAGGGGAACCCTTCCGCTCGCTCACCATCGATAACCCGCATTTACACCAATAATATGCTGCAGTTTCTGACCATACCCAAAGACCCCGTGTACCCGCCCTCCATGGACTGGAACTTCCTGCGGCGGGAAGGCCTCCGGCACATCGAACGGCTGGGGTCCGGGCTCTGGACCGATTACAACACGCACGACCCGGGCATCACGATCCTGGAGGTGCTGTGCTATGCACTGACCGACCTCGGTTACCGCACCCACCTGCCCGAAAGTGAGCTGTTTGCCGGACCGGGCGCCGGTGTGCGGCCGTTCTACAGTGCCGCCGAAATCCTGCCCTGCCGGCCGGTAACGGCTACGGACATACGGAAACTGCTGGTGGATATCGAAGGGGTGCAAAATGCCTGGGTGGAACAAACCGATGAAGCCGGTGTGCGTTTTTTCCTCAGCGATCCGCTGAAGACCAACCTGGCCGCGGAAGCGCTGGCTCCCTATGCCCGGCTGATGGATACGGAACTGCCTGCAGGGCCGGGGCCGGCCCTCAATGCCGCTTTGCTGGCTGCCCTTGCGGAATGCCAGGACGAACGCGATAAGGAAGCCGACCGGGCCGCCTTTCAGCAGGACCTGACGGACCGCGTGGTTGCCGCCATCCGGGAGCAGCCCGCGCTCCCGAAGGTGTTGCTGCTTTATGCCGTGAAAACCTACTGGCCGGAAATGCTGTACTTCCTGGAGAATGAAGTGGACGAAACGGCGGCCGGTGCCCCCGATCGGGAGCGCCTCCGGGAACTGATCAATGAGCTGCATCTCCTGCGCGCGCACCTTGACACCGAACCGTTCGCCTATACCTGGCCGAAAAAATTTACGCCCGGTCCGGTGGACCTGGCAGAAGCAATCGACGCTTCGCGGCAGCTGGTGGATTTTATTTACGGACTTCCGTTGCTCTCCCTGTACCTGGCCGGCAGCCTGGGTTCGGCGGCACCGCCGGTGGAAGCCGTTCCGGAAAATTATTATAACCTCTTTGTGCCGCAGGGCATTTACCGGGTAACGCTCAAGCTCGAGAACAGCCGCCGGGGCGAAGCCGGGGATATTATCGCGGAAGCGCTGCGCCGGCTGCACCGCAACCGCAATCTTTGTGAGGACTTCGAGCCGGATATCCGGATCACCGAAACCATCAAAGTGGGCATCGAGCTTACCCTTGACCTCCATCCCGGCGCCAACAGCATGGCCGTGCTGGCAGCCGTGTACCATGCCATCGACCAGTACCTTTGCCCGCCCGTCCGGTTTTACAGCCTGGAGGAGCGGCTGCACCGCTTCACGGCATTCACGCTGGAACGGGCCGCACTGGATGAACTGGAGGCCGACCTGGTGCCGGCAGCCGTGACGGACCGCCTGCGGGCGATACAGGATAAGGAATATACCGGCGAGCCGGCTTTTGAAAAAGCCGTACGCGACCTGCTGGAACCGCCTGCTTTCGACGAATACTTCCCATACCTGTTTGTCCAGGCCCGGAAGGAATACAATGCCGACCGGGTATACAGCGGTCCCCTGCTGGAACATGGATTCGTGGATGACGCGGAGCTGGAGGCGGCAAAGCCGCGGCAAACCATCTACCGTTCCGACCTTTACCAGCGGATCGCTGCCGTGGAAGGCGTGCGGCAGGTTGAAACGCTGGAACTATACAAATGCGACGAGCCCGGGCCCCGCACCGGCAACTGGTGCCTGTCTTTCGATTGCCGGTGTCTTCCCGAACTGAACCTGGACTGCTCGCTTTTCTCCCTTCGTAAAGGCACGGTTGTGGTACCGGTACCGACGGAGCGCATCGAAGACCAGCTGCAGCAATACCCGCTGCCCACTTCGAAGGTGAGCCGCCGCGAACTGCTGGACTTGTCCTATCCGCCGGCCTATCCCCGCTACGACCTCGCCGACTATACCTCGGTGCAGGAAGACTTTCCCCGCACCTATAAGATCGGCCGGACGGGAGTGCCTTCCTCCGAAACAGCCTTGCGGAAAGCGCAGGCCAAACAGCTCCAGGGTTATCTCCTGTTTTTCGATCAGGTGCTGGCCAATTACCTGGCGCAGCTGCAAAGCGTAAAAGGCCTTCTTGCCATCGGCAAAGGGCCGGCAGAGCCCTGGCAGCCCCTGTACGAGGTGCCCGGCATCAGCGCACTGCTCCTGGATTTCAAGGCAGGCATGAAATGGAAGGACTTCACGGAAGATAAAAACAACCCCTATGTTTCTTTTCTGGGCGGGGCCGCGGGCGGCAACGCGGTGGAGCGTGACCTGTACAAAAGCCAGGCACAGGACCATCTGCTCGCCCGGTTCGGCGAGGCTTTCACCGATCACACCCTGCGGCTGTTCCGCATCGATCAGCCGGTGGAAGCGGCCGGCATCGGGGAAGAAGCGGGGCTGCCTGAATCCATCGATGACAAGCAACGTTTCCTGGACCACCTGCCCCTGCTGGGCGGCCACCGCTCCGGCACCTTCAACTACTACGGGACCGAAGACGCCCCGCCCGCATTCTGGAACACCCCGAACGTGGAAGGGCTCAAGCGCAGGGTGTGCGCGGCGCTGGGCATGGACAACTGGACGAGGCATACCATAACCTGCGAGCCCGCCTTCCTCATCCATGTAGGCCCGGTGCGGCTGCCGGCCGGCACGGCCAGTACCCGCAACAAGTTTGAATTCTACCTCAAAGCCGACGAAGAATCGCCCGTGCGGCTGCTGGTGAGCGTAGCCAAGTTCACGTCGCCCGATGCAGCCGAAGCAGCCGGTGCCGATTTCCTGAACCGTGCCGTAAACAAATCCGGTTATGGTAAGCTCAACGACAACCTCATTGGTTTCTGGCCGGATATCCCCCCGGAGGAGCGCACGGCAGCCAATGCCCTGATGCTGGAGCCGAGGGAGCAACCCGAAGGCATCGATGAGCGGCTGAAAGCCATCCGCGACCTGGCCTCCGCCCATTGCCAGGACGATGGCTTCCACCTGCTGGAACATATCCTGCTCCGGCCCCGCGACGATTCCTTCCGGCAGGTGCTGCAGCCCATGACCGCCTGCCCCGGCCGTCCCAACTGGCTCGACCCCTATTCCTTCTGGCTCAGTGTCATCGTGCCGGCCTGGTCGGACCGGTTCCGGACCCCCAGGGGCTTTGAGCCCTTCCGGGAGGCGGTGCGCCGGGAAGCGCCGGCGCAGGTGGCCATCCGGTTCGTAGTGCTGGAGCGGGAGGGCATGTTTGCCTTCGAGAAGGCCTACCATAACTGGCTGGAAGGCCTGTGCCAGCCGTGGCGGACCGACTTCTCCCGCGCAACGGATGAACTCGTGGCCCTGATGAACGGCTGGGAAGAAGGAGTGCTTCATTACGACTAAAGAAAGCTGCTATGCAACAATCAGTAGATACCTGCCTCACCGGTTGGGGCGTTTCGTGCGGGGCTGAAGTACAGGTGAAGCCCGACTGTTCCGTACAGGTGGAGGAGGGCACCCTGGTGCTGCCTTCCGGCACGGTGGTGCACACCGAAGGCATCCGTTTCCGCTATTACGTGCGGCCGGAAGCGGCCGACCCGGAAGTGCGCAAAGCCGTACTGGCCTTCCTGGGGCTGGACCGGCTGGATGAACGCTACCCCGAATACATGGAGCTGGCCGGGGAAAACCATCCCTCTGCATCGGTGGACCCCCTAAAGCAGCAGCACCCTGAAGACACACCCGAGCACAACCTGCTGATGAACCGGATCATGGCCGTTTGGGCCCGCCCCCGGCCGGAAGGGCCTCCCCGGCTCACCTTCCTGCTCCTGGCCCGTGATGCGGTCGCCCGGGCCAGAAAGATCAAGCCCGCTGCGGGGGATCAGCAGTCCGGGCTCTTTTCCCGTCCCATCACCCGCAAGGAGATCGACGCGCCGACCATCGAGGAGTTCCTGCGTCCGCAATTAAAGCTGCGGCCCCTGTTTATCCCGCGGGTAGGGTATAAAAAGCTGGCCCTGGTCGATGCGGCTGCAGGTCTTGAAGAAAGCAACCTGCAGCATCCCTTTACCACGGTGTCTGCGTTCCGCGACCTGTTTTTTGAATACAAGGAGCTTATCGACGAGCACCTTCCCATCCTGCAGAAGGCGCTCTCGCGCCTGCACCAGGAATTCGGATCCCTGCTCTCGCACAAGGGAGATGTTTACCTGGAAAAATACCGCAAGGTGCTGGCCGCCAAAGTGCACCGGTTTTATGAACAGGGGGAGCACCTGTACTACATTCAATACCTGTACGACTGGCTCTCGGACCTCGACGGCGCCTTCAATGAACTGATCGATGCGCTGGACGGATATCTTCCCGGATGCCCCTGCCCGTCCGGCCGCAGTCAGGATGCGGGGCGGCCTGACATCGTGCTCCTCGGGCCGGTGCTGGGCGGAAAGTCCACCTATACTCCCTTGATGTTCCGCGATCTGGCGCAGGGTGCTGCCGATGATGAAGAGATCCGCCGCGTGCGGATGCTGCACTGGCGCCTGCTGATGATGATCTGGACCTTCGACCTTCCCTTTCTCCGGCTGGAGAAAGTACTGCGCAAATACGAAGGGCAGGACGGCATCGAAGAAGTGCTGGATGCCACCGATTACTGGGAAGCCGTGAACGCCGCCCTGCCCGAGGCGCCGGATGGCGAACGGAACCACCTGCCCGTGAAGCTGACGCCCACCCGCGGACCCTGGGAACCCCTGGGCATGCAGGCCATTCCCTACTATTACCCGGTGGATGGCAACAGCCTGTACTCCCTGCACCAGTTCTGGTCGTTTCCGGCCACCCGCCAGCGGGCAACAGACCGCCTGCTTTCCTACCATGCCCATGAGGGAGATCCTTCCCGCCCGGCTACCGATGTATGGAATGACAGCTACAGCGAGCGCCGCGAGGTGATCCTTCCGCTTGCTTTCAGTTTGCTGCGGTACCCGTACCTGAAACCGGAAGGTCACATCGGAAAGAAAATTACTATACCTGCGGCCGCAGCCGGTCAGTTTTTCCTGCAAAGCTTTCCCCTGCGCGAATACCTGAATAAGTACAACCTGCTGGTGGAAGTGATCGCCATCGGTATCGGACAGGATGCCGTCGTGCCCCTCCACATGCTGAACGGATTGGAACGCCGGCCTGTCCTTGAGCAGGGGGAGACCCTGGTGCTGCTGTACGTGGCAAGCGATAACGAGCAGATCGAGCTGGCCGAATGCAACCGCGACGAAACGCCCGAAATTGCCCTCCATACCGTGGTGGCCGATTTCGTGCTGCCGTACCGTTGGTCCTGCTGCCCGGCAGACGGGCTCAATGCTTTAACCCTTACCTCCCAACCGCCCCGGTGAATACACCCGCACCCATACACCGCATCCGCCGCTTACGGCTGGAAGCCACGGCCTTTCGCCGGGAGGAAGCCTTCGGCCTGCAACAGGCCCTCGGGTTCACGGTGCATACGGCCGCTTTCCGGAAAGAGCTGAATGCGGCACTGGATGGCCTCGTTCCCGGGGGCCAGTACTTGAAAATTGACCGGCTCGAGCTGCGGCTGGACCTCACCGATTCGAAAGAGTTTGCCGCTTCTTTTTTTGATTCGCTTACCCGCTCCGTCCGGCAGCGGATGGAGGAGGGCCGGCAGGATGCGCTCCAGCCGGCGGCCGCAAAAGCTTTTGAAGAGGAGGCGTTGCTGGGGTACCTGTGGTTCGGCAATCTGCCCGGCTCTTTTCCTTCTTTGCGGGAACGGGTGCTGAGCCGGGCCCGCAGCCTGGCTGCTGCCGGCAATGATGCCCTGATGAAACGGATCCTGCAGGCCGGCGCTTCGGATGCCTTTGTCTGGAAGCGGCTGATTGGCCTGATGGGCGTGGACGGGGTCCGGGAAATGCTGAAGCAGCAGTTCGGCCTTTCTTCCCGCTTCTTTGAGGTCCTGGAAAGTGCTGCCGCGGGCGGCCTGCCCTACCGGAAGGAGCGCGCCGCTCAGCCGACACCGGAGTCCCTCCGGCAACACAAATATGCATTCATCCTGCAGCTGCTGGCCGAAGGCCGCAGCGAAGCATCCATTACCGGCCTGCTGCAACAGCCGCAGGCGGACGGGAGCCAATGGGCCGACGGCTGGCCGCCGGCTTTGCCCGGTCTCCTGGACCCGGCCCTGACGGGCATCGCCCGGCAGAAGGAAGCGGCCCGCGCACAGTTGCAGCAACAGGGGTATTCCGTACTCCATGCGGGGCTGGTGCTCATAGTACCGGAAGCGGTTAAAATACTGAAGTCGGCCGGCCTGGTGGAGCAGAACAACTTCCCCGACAGCGAAGCCCAGCAACGGGCGATCCTGCTCCTGCACTTCCTGTGCACCGGCAGCACTACCGCGGATGAAGACGAGCTGCTGCTGGGCAAGCTGCTGTGCGGCTGGCCGCTGCACGAGCCGGTGGACCCGGATTGCGCCCCGGGGAGCACCGTTCAGCTGGAAGCGGAGCAATGGATGGAGGCCCTGCTGGCCGGCTGGAAAGAACAGCATCCCCCTGCATTGTCCTGGCTGCGGAGGCACTTCCTGAACCGCAGCGGCCGGCTGTGCAGGCGGGAGGGCGAAGGGTGGCTGCTGGAGGTGGAGCGGAAGGCCGAGGACATGGTGTTTGAAAGCCCGTTGATGCAGAAGTGCCTTCCGGGTGTAGTGCGGCTTCCCTGGATGACGAAGATCGTATTTGTGCGCTGGTGATGCTATAAAACAGATTGGGGTATGAGTGAAACGCTGTCACAGGTAAAGACCGAAGCGGGAAGCAGGGCCGGGCGGCTGCACCGGCAGGAAACCTCCGGCCCTGCCCCGGTGCCGGCCTTCGGGCGCAGCACCGGGCAGGCCCCTTTCTTTACGGCAGCCCCTTCCTGGTCCGGCGAAACAGCTATAGGTGCGGCCCCGGAGCCTGCTCCCTTTTTTGAGCCGGCCCCGGACTTGTCCCGTTCGGCAGAGGGTCACCGGCCGGCGGCACCGGAATCCGGCGCGGAGTTGCAGCGTTGCGCCGCCTGCGAACCGCAGGCAGCGGAGCAGGAAATCCTGCCGCCGGCCGGTAAAGATGCCTTGCCCGAAGTGCAGCCGGCCTGCGCGGAGTGTGCACCGGAGGAGGTGCAGCGTGCCGGAGAGGCGAACCCTCCGGTTGTGCAGCGGCTGGAAGAAACCGGTGAGGAAGGGCCCGAAGTCCAGGCCCTTTGCGCGGATTGTGCCCATGATCTGGTACAGAAACAGACCGACGGTACAGGCAACAATCCGGCAGAGGGCGGCCTGAAAGTTGGCGCCCCTGGCGATCCGTATGAACGGGAAGCGGACCGGATGGCCGATAAAGTGATGCGCATGCCCG
>DATAGL010000616.1:0-2694 GCA_036263755.1 Chitinophagaceae bacterium
GATCGAGCAGGAAACATATAACACCCGGCGGTTCTTTATTGAAATACCGGAAGTTTCCTCATTCGATTTCCAACCCGGGCAATTTATTACCCTTGATCTCCCCATTCACGATAAACCTAATAAACGCTGGCGGAGCTATTCTATTGCGTCGCGGCCCGACGGAACCAATATCATTGAGCTGCTGATCGTGTGGCTCGAAAGCGGCGCGGGCACTACCTACCTGTTCAACGAGGTAAAGGAAGGCACCGAACTGACGCTGCGCGGGCCCCAGGGTGTTTTTGTACTGCCGGCGGACCTGAACCGCGATCTCTACATGATCTGCACGGGTACCGGCATCGCCCCGTTCCGCAGTATGTTGCAGCATATCCACACACACAATCTGCCGCACCGCGATCTTTACCTGGTGTTCGGCACGCGTACGCAGCGCGATCTCCTATACCACGAGGAACTGAAAGCACTGGAGCAGACGCTGCCCGGGTTTTATTTCCTGCCCACCCTTTCCCGCGAGCAATGGGAAGGCTGCTGCGGCTATGTGCACACGGTATACGAAAGCCGCGTGCAGGAGCAGCGGGAACGTACCGGCACATTGCCCGAAGCGCAGTTTTTCCTTTGCGGCTGGAAGGCCATGGTCGATGAAGCCAAAGAACGAATCCTTCGATTAGGATACGAGAAGAAAGCGATTCACCTGGAGCTGTACGGGTAGGGAATGTCGAATAATGATTGTTGAACAAGGAATGAAGAAATAAGCAATGCTCAATATTCAATACTCAATGTACATAGGGGGTTATGCGTAAATGAATGTTATAACACCCAATTCCAAATTTCCAATTCCACCCCTCTACCGGTAACCACTAAGTGATTATCCGGTTGACAACAAACCTAACGAAGACGTTGCAAAGAGAATGTTAATAACCAATAACCACGGATTAGCGCGATTGGAAAGGGAGTAGCAGGATTTGGATTGAAGGATGATGTTTTTTCATGCCTGCAATTGTGCGGCACTTTTGGAGCACTACTTATATTATTACATATAAAAGCCTGACCCTTTTTATCGGTCAGGCTTTTTTTTGTTATCCAATAGAAGGATGATTACTAAAGCGTGGTACGGCAATACTTGCCCAAGAACATTGTGTATTGAATATTGATTCTTGAATATTTCTCTCCAACCAATCAACCCATTACTACCAATACTACAAATACCACTAATCCTACCCTATAATTGCCGCCGCCACAATCTCCCGTACCTTATCCATCGGCACCCGCTCCTGCTGCATGCTGTCGCGGTGACGGATGGTGACGGTGCCGTCTTCTTTGGTCTGGTGGTCGATGGTGACGCAGAACGGAGTACCGATGGCGTCCATGCGGCGGTAGCGCCTACCGATGGTATCTTTTTCTTCGTAGAAGCAGCGGAAGCTTCCCTTGCAGCCGTCCATCAGCTGGCGGGCAATCTCGGGCAGGCCGTCCTTTTTCAGCAGCGGCAGCACGGCCAGTTTGACCGGTGCGAGTTTCGGCGGGAACTTCAGCACCACGCGGCTGTCCTGCTTTTCTTCGGTGCTCAGGTCCTGCTCTTCGTAGGCCTCACTCATCACCATGAGAAAAGTACGGTCCAGGCCAATGGACGTTTCCACCACGTACGGCGTATAATTACCATAGGCCTTACCGGTAGCCGGGTCCACCTCGGCATCGAAGTACTGGATCTTTTTCCGGCTGTATTGCTGGTGGTTGGAGAGGTCAAAGTCGGTGCGCGAGTGGATGCCTTCCACTTCCTTGAACCCGATGGGGAAATTATATTCAATGTCGCACGCGGCATCGGCGTAGTGGGCCAGCTTCACATGGTCGTGGAAGCGGTAGCGGTCGGCCGGTATGCCCAGGCTCAGGTGCCAGGCCATGCGCTCGCTTTTCCAGTACTCGTACCATTCCTTCTGCGTCCCGGGGCGGATAAAGAACTGCATCTCCATCTGCTCAAACTCCCGCATGCGGAAGATGAACTGCCGGGCCACGATCTCGTTGCGGAAGGCCTTCCCGATCTGGGCGATGCCGAAGGGGATCTTCATCCGGCCGGTCTTCTGCACGTTGAGGAAGTTGACGAAGATGCCCTGGGCGGTTTCCGGGCGCAGGAAGATCTCGCTCGCGTCCTCACTCACGGAACCCAGCTGCGTGGAGAACATGAGGTTGAACTGGCGCACATCGGTCCAGTTGACCGTTCCGGACACCGCACAGGCGATCCTGTTGTTTTCGATCAGCGTTTTCAGTCCGGCCAGGTCGTCGGCGGCCAGCAGGGTGTCCATTTCCTTCAGCAGGATTTCCGCCTGTTCGGCATGGCCGGCTTTTTCGAGCTCGTCGGCCTTTGCTTCGATCAGGTGGTCCACGCGGTAGCGCTTGTTGCTGTCGCGGTTATCGATCATCGGGTCGGAGAAATTGTCCACGTGCCCGCTGGCCTTCCAGGTAGTGGGGTGCATAAAGATGGCCGCATCGATGCCCACGATGTTCTCGTACATCTGGGTCATGCTTTTCCACCAGTAGTCCTTTATATTTTTTTTCAGCTCGCTGCCCCACTGGCCGTAATCGTATACGGCACCCAGCCCGTCGTAGATTTCGCTGGAGGGGAAAATAAAGCCGTATTCCTTGCAATGGGAAATGATTGCCTGAAACTTATTGCTGTCTGTTGCCATAGTGCGGGCAAAGATAAGTAAC
>DATAGL010000617.1:0-2086 GCA_036263755.1 Chitinophagaceae bacterium
GGCGGTATTTCAATCCCGAAGACGCCGCCGGTTATGTACCCAAAATCCAGGAATTGCTGGAGCGCAATGAAGGGGAGGAGCTGATCTCCTTTTTCCAGCAGGTGCGCACGAAGGAAAGTCCAAACTGGACCTGGTACGCCAGCGCCGTCAAGATCCTGCTGCGCGACGAGGAAGGCCGCCCGGTACTGACCATCACTACGGCCATTCCCATCGATACCCGCCATTACCTGTCCACCAAAGTGGAGCGGATGCTGGAAGAAAGCACCTTCCTGAACCGTCACCGCGAACAGTTTACCGCCCTTACGACCCGCGAAAAGGAAGTGCTGCGCCTCATGGCCCTGGGACTGAACTCCAGCGAAATGGCCGAAAAGCTGCACATCTCCGAAACCACAGCCACCACGCACCGCCGGAATATCAAGCGCAAGCTGCGGGTTCATTCGGCGTATGACATCACGCGGTTCGCCCAGGCGTTTGATCTTATCTAAGGGATTAGCGTTTTGTGGCCGGACCGGGCTGCAGGCGGATGTACGATTTACGATGTACGGTGTACGATGGGCTTCCGGGCGGGCAGCTGTCTTAGTCAGTGCCCGGGTGGCACGCAAGGGCGCAAAGAAGCGCAAAGGCGCAGTTCTAAAGTAAGGTCTCTGATTTTTCTTGTGTATGCTTCGTGCTCCTTCGTGCCTTCGTGGCCAACCACGGATGCCGCTATACTATTAAAAATTACAGTAAAACTTGCCCCGGCTCGCAGCTCGAAGCTCTCAGCTCGCAGCTCAAAATCAATTGCTCATCTGCGCACTGCGGTTGGCCGGCTGCAGGTTCACGACGAGAAACTCCGGCTCCTGGCCGGTTTCCTGGATGAGTTCAAAATAGCGTTGCTTGAGGATGCGCTTGAATTTGCCGAGGTATCCGGGACGGGACAGCTCGGTGGGGGAAACGGGGACTGCTTCAATGAGGTCGTTGCCGAGGTACATGGTGAGTTGCATAGGAATGCGGTTGGATTGATGCACAAGTTACTACCGCCGCCCCTTCCGGACAATAGGGAAATCACCGGATTTTTCGCTCCGTGTTTTTACGGAACCACGGATTAGCAGGATTAGTGAGGGATGCACACGATTGGATTATAGGATTGATTATTTCGCGCAGAGGAAAGGAGAAAAGGAGCTATGGAGTGCTTACTCTGCGTCCTCCTTTCCTCCTTGGCTCGGCGCGAAACCATTAGTCCCGTAATCCCCTAATTTCTCAGGATCAATGCCGTCATGCCCAGCCCGAAATACCGCATGTTGCCGAAGGGGTGAGGGAGGATGGCATAGGAGCCCCGGAAATGCACCTGCCTGCGGGGACCGGCGAGGTAGCCGAGGGTGAACTGGTAGCCGTCTTCGGGGTGGAAGTCGCTGGAGCGGACCTTGACGAGGTACAGTCCGGCGCTGGCCGAGAGGGAAAGCCGCGGCAGGGGATAAAAGCGGGGGCCGCCCTTCAGGCTGAGGGCCAGTACGTTCTGGCTGGGTACTCCCGTATAAAACACCTTATTCCCCCAGTACCAGGCGGCGGCTCCTTCCGCATGCAGCTGCCATTTTTTATGCGTCCGGAAGGCCGCTTCCGCTACCGGTCCGAAACCCGCTTCATTGCCGCCGAAGCCCCGGGAAACAAACTGCAGGTCGGCCCCGACATGGAGGGTGAAGGGATGGCTGGACTGGGCCCGCAGCTGCCCGCACAGGACAGAAAGAAGAAGGAAGCAGTAAAAGCATTTCATACAGCAGTTGTTTCAGGTGATCGTTCTGCTTGCCTGACAACAAAGGCCAATCCAACGTTGCAGGCAGTGCCCGCGAAACCCTCCGGTAATCCTTTCATCCTCCCCAACCGGTAATTCGTATTTTGGGCACATGGAAAAAATCGAACCGGTGCCGACCGGTAAAGACGCCGGCGCGCTCCTTCCGCAGGGCGGCATCCGTCCGGCCACGGCGGCCGACCTCCCGGGCCTGGAAGCCCTGCACCGGGCAGTGGCCCGCGCGGGCGGCGGGATCGCACGTACGGAAGGTGAGATTACTGCAGCGTATATCGAACAGGTGTTTAGTACCGCCGGCAACGG
>DATAGL010000618.1:0-2469 GCA_036263755.1 Chitinophagaceae bacterium
CGCGGTAGTCGTTGTCCGGTACAAAACAGATTTCGTAGCTCTCGCTTTTTTTGGCCAGTTCGGGATAGCCGAAATCATGGGCCATCTGCCGGATCTCGGTTTTGCGATAGCCGCCCAGGGGCAGAAGCGTACGGCTGAGCAGGTCCTGCTGCAGTCCCCACAACACATAGCTCTGGTCTTTGGTTTCGTCCACTCCTTTGGTAATCACGAAGCGGCCGTTTTCGTGCTGGTAGACGGAGGCGTAATGCCCGGTAGCAATGTAGTCGCAGCCCAGGGCATCGGCCCGCTTCAGCAGGGCGCGCCACTTGATATGGGTGTTGCACAGCACACAGGGGTTGGGGGTGCGGCCGGCCAGGTATTCGTCCACAAAGTTCTCTACCACGAAAGAGCCGAACTCCTCGCGGATATCCAGAATATAGTGCGGAAAGCCGTGGTGTACGGCTGCCATACGGGCGTCGTTGAACGAGTCCAGGTTGCAGCAGCCGGTTTCCTTGCGGCCGCCGCCGCTGGCGGCATAGTCCCAGGTTTTCATGGTAATGCCCACCACCTCATACCCCTGGTGGTGCAGCATCAAAGCCGTTACGGTGCTGTCGATGCCCCCGCTCATGGCCACCAAAACTTTTCCTTTGCTCATCCGGCAAAGGTACGGCCGGCCGGAGGAGACTCGTGTTAAAAAACCGTCACAACATTGAATTGACAATGGACGATTTCGGATTTACGCTTGGGAGATGGGGCGATAGGACAATGCAGGGAACCGGAGAACAAGGAATGGCGAATAGAGAATAAGGAAGGTTTAGGTCCGGAAGAGCGTAAATAAGCAATATTCAATGATCAATATTCAATGCTCGGGTAGTTGTTTCCCTGCTGTGCTTAGAGCAACTATTTGCAGCTCTGATATTCCTTTTCAACCGGACAACGGATCAATTTTTATCCGGCCTCTGCTTTATCTCCTTCTTTGTCCCCTGATTACCATTTTCTTTATTTATTCCCTGCGAAAATGCCGGCTCGCGTCTCGCGGCTCATTTCACCAACCCTCCAGCCGTGGATAACTTCTGGAAAAATAAAAACCGGACATCGTACATCATAAACCGTACAGAATCAATGCTTTTTAACCCGCCAAAGGGAAAGAAAATAACATCTGTTTTTACGAAAATCCTGCCCTGTTCCCGCTTGAATGGCGTATCTTGTACTCCTAATTTGAGCACTAATAAAAACTACGAAAATGATTAAGATTCAAGTCATCGGAAACCTGGGTAAAGACTGCGTGGTCAACGCAGTGAACGGTAAAAACGTGATCAACTTCACGGTAGCCCATACCGAGAAGTATCGCGACAGTCAGGGCAACAACCAGGAAAAAACCACCTGGGTGGATTGCGCCTACTGGACCGACCGTACCGCCCTTGCTCCCTACCTGACCAAGGGAAAGCAGGTGTATGTGGAAGGAACGCCCGAAGTAAGAAGCTTTACCCGTAACGACGGTACAGCCGGAGCCACTCTTTCCATGCGGGTACGCGACATCCAGCTACTGGGAGGAAGAGGAGAAGGAGGCGGCGGCCCGGTTCCGCAGGAACAGGGTTACCAGCCGTCCCGCAGCAACAGCAATGTCGGCAGCGACATCGGCGAGGCTGTGGACGACCTGCCTTTCTAAACATACTATGCTTGCTGCACAGAAAGCCTCTGCCTTACGGGCAGGGGCTTTTTTATGCCCGTAACCGCGGATTGCTTTTTTTTGCACCATGCAAGAACAACGCTTTACCTACGAAGAACTGCTCCGCTTTGCCATAGAGGCTTTCACGGCCCTCAAGTTTTCGCCCGAACATGCCCGCCTGGCCGCCACCGTCCTGTTGTCGGCTGACCTGCGGGGGGTGGATTCGCACGGCATTGCCCGCCTCAGCGGCTATATCCGTCTGCTGGAGGCGGGCCGTGCCAATCCCCGTCCTGATATAAAAGTGGTCTATGAAACCCCCTCCACGGCTACGGTGGACGGAGACCGCGGCCTGGGGCTTGTGGTGGCGCCCTTCGCCATGCAGGTGGCCATGGAAAAGGCCAGTCTGGCCGGTTCCGGCTGGGTGAGCGTACGGAACAGCAATCATTTCGGCATTGCCGGTTACCATGCGCTGATGGCAGCGGAAGCCGGCATGATCGGGCTGGCCATGACCAATGCCAGTGCCCTGGTAGCGCCCACTTTCGCCCGCGAGCGCATGCTGGGTACCAACCCGATCTGCGTGGCGATACCGGCCGGGGAGGAGCCCCCCTTTGTTGCCGACCTGGCCACTACCACCGCGGCCAACGGCAAGCTGGAAATCCTGCAGCGGAAAGGGGCCGGTGCACCCGAAGGATGGATCCAGGACGGGAACGGTCGGAGCACCACCGATGCCCATGCCCTGAAAAACGGTGGGTCCCTGTTGCCCCTGGGCTCGGATCGGGAGCACGGCAGCCACAAAGGTTATGCGCTGGGTTCGATCGTGG
>DATAGL010000619.1:0-2421 GCA_036263755.1 Chitinophagaceae bacterium
ATCGGGCGGACTGCAGACCGGCCCGGGATTCGCCACCCGCCTGCAGGCACATAGTATGGGCGGTGCTCCGCTGGCAGCACCGGTGCGCAGCGGCATGGAATCGGTGTTCGGTGCAGATTTCTCCGGGGTGCGTATCCATTCCGATACGGCGGCTGCCGGCCTGAGCCAGGACATCGGGGCCCAGGCCTTTACGTACCGCAACCATATTTTTTTCAATACAGACCATTACAGCCCGGACACTACGGAAGGCCGGTCGCTGCTTGCCCACGAGCTGACCCATACCGTGCAGCAGGGTCATGCCCAGGCCATATCCCGGGACGAGGAACCGCAGGAAGAATCCTTCCTCGATAAGCTGAAGAATGCGTTTGATGCCACGCTGCAGCTCGTGTTGCCGGCTTCGGTGTACGGGTTCTATCTGAAGATCAAAAGCGGGGGCCTCCTGAACTTCATCAGGAGCACGCTGATCGACCTGTTCAAGGGTCTGTTCAGCAGGCTGGGTTTTTCCGATCAGCAGGTGCTGCTCATCTTCAACACGTTTGCAGAGCTGAAAGCGCAATTGCCGGCTATTATTGACGGGTTGTCGAAAGGCGACTGCAAGCCCCTGTTTGCCGCCCTCCAACAGCTGTCGGAAGTGGTCGGCGCCGTAGCCGGACGGCTGTGGGACCTGCTGATGGAAAAGCTGGAACCGGTGCGTCTCTGGCTCATCGACGTATGGGAAACCTATGGCGCCCCGGCGGTGGAAGGGATCAAGGCTTTTTTCGGCGAGCAATGGGAGATGCTGAAAGCGCTCGGGCGGTTCATCTGGAACAACTTTTACAAACCGATCTTCGATAAGGGAAAGGAGGTGTGGGACTGGGTAGTGAAAAAGCTGGGCTTCGGCAGTCCCGACGAGCCGGGTCTCATGTCCTTTATTTCCGACAAGCTTTCCGAGGCCTGGCAGGCCCTTAAAAAAGACCTGCAGCCGGTCATTGATCCGATCCGCGAAGTAATAGAAGGAATAAAGGTACTCGCTACCCTGAGCGATATCCGGAAGCTGCAGGAAGAAGCCAAAAAATGGCTGGATGAGGTGGTGAAGACCGCAACTGCCATGGGTAGCGACGAAGACGCCGTGGCCAACAAACAGCTTACCCTGCGCGACGTGCTGCTGCCGGCGCTGAACCGCTCTGTTGACCGGCTGAAAGGAGCGCTGGCGGCTGCCGGACAATGGGTGCTGGACAAGGTGGATGCGGTGGCGGGCAACATCGGCGGGTTTTTCCGGGGTCTGCAGAACAATGCTTACCTGAGTCCCGTTGCCGGGGTTATTCGCTGGGTGCCGAAAATTGCCGGCGACCTGCGGGACTGGGCAACCGAAAAGGTGAACGGCCTGTTCCGCTACATCATCAACGGGGTGGAGCAGCTGCGCGTTTTCATTGATCCCGTATTGCAGACCCTGCAGAAGCTGGTGGCGGTAGTGGGCAACCTGCTGAAATACCTTCCCGACCTTATCCTGGGGGTTCCGTTTATGCTGCTGCCCCGCTGCATCAAAGATCCGATCATCAAGTGGCTGACCGAAGTGGTGCTGAAGCAGATCCCCATCATCGGGGAGTTCATTGCCCTGACGGAAAAATGGGAGCAGATCAAAACGGCAGCACTGACGGTGCTGAAGCAGGTGTTCCTCGACGGGCAGTTGTTCAAGGGACTCTGGACCTATTTCAAAACCCTGCTGGAGATCCTGGGCATCGATCCGCAGCTGGTGACCGGCGTGGTGGCCAAGGCCGCCCGGAATTTTTCCGACATCATTTCAAAGCCCGGTGCTTTTTTCAAAAATATCTGGGACGTCATCCGGGGCGGATTCTCGCTTTTCTGGGAAAACATACTGGTGCACCTGCCCAAAGGAGCGCTGGACTGGCTCTTCGGTGAAGTGAAGGGCGCCGTGAATGTGGTGCCGCCGGAGAAAATGGAAGCAGGACTCATCCTTAAATATGTACTGGACGTTTTCGGGGTGAACAAGGAAAATGTGTACGACCGGATGAGCAAGAACCCGCGCATCGGCCCGGAAAAAGTGGCCCTCATCCGCGATCTCGAAGCGGTGCTGACCGGGGCATTGGAATGGATCACGGTCTGGATCAATGAAGGACCGGACGGGCTGCTGCGCAAGGCAAAGGAAAAGATCGGCGATATTCAGAACCTGGTCATCCAGGGCGTAGTGTCGTGGATCACAGGGGCCGTCACCAAGGAGATCATGAAGCGGCTGGCCACTTCTTCGGACCCGCTGGGCATCGGGGCCACCATCAACACGATCAAGCTCGTGTACGACACCATTAAAACGGCCGTGGCCTACGTAAACCGTATGCTGAACCTCGTGAGCGGGGTGCTCGACAATATCGCGGCCATCATCAGCGGGGATACAAAGAAAGCTTCCGAAGATTTTGAAAAGCTCCT
>DATAGL010000620.1:0-3388 GCA_036263755.1 Chitinophagaceae bacterium
CCCGGAGAAAATCAGTATAGCGGCGACCGACTGGTTCCTGGAAGCGTGAACACAGCAGGCCGGAATGCAGCCGTGCGTACCCGGGAATAGGGGCAGCCCAACAAAGGGGGCGGAGAGAAAGCAGGCTACAGGTAGCCTGCAGCGAATAGTCCGGAAGGCCGGCCGGCGACTGGAAAAATTTTTCTCTTTGCCGAGCGATTTTAGCTCTTCAAATTTTTAAATTTAAGGTATGAAGCAGACAGACTGGAAACACTACCTGGCTCTTGCCATTGCGGCCCTTCTGTTGGGAGGGTTGGCCTTTGCTGCCGTGTATTACGTGTTCGGCTGGCCCCTTCCGGAATCCACCAGCCTCGGCTCCTCGGTAGCCCTGAGCGGCTTTGTCATCGAGTGCCTCCGCCCGGCAATCAATGCCTGGGCCCGGGGCAAAGCGAAGTAGGCCTGCGGCCCTGCAGCCTTTGCCACAATGCCTGGAAATTGCCGGTGGCGCAATGGCTATAGAAGTATAGCGATTGAAGCATATCGGTGGAGAAATTCCGTTGAAAGAAGCAGCTGCAGGATTACCTGCTTTACTCATCTTATGCCTGCACCAATGTTCCCCGCGCCAATGCCGCTTTCATTTTCGCCTCCAGTTCTTCCGGGGCGAACGGTTTGGGCACCACGTCCAGGAAGCCGAGGCGGGCGAGTTCCGCGCGTTCTTCCGCAGCCAGCATGGAAGCCGTAAAGGCAATGACCGGGAGATCTGGGTGGACTTCCCGGATACGCTCCATCGCTTCATATCCATTCATTTCCGGCATATGCAGGTCCAGCAGGATGAGGTCCGGTGCCGCTCCCTCCTGCAACAGGTCCAGGGCGATGCGGCCGTTCACGGCTTCAACGGTTTGGATCTGCCATTTCTTTAAAATGGTCCGGGCAATCATCATGTTCACCGGGTTGTCTTCGGCAATCAATACGCGGATCCCGGTAAGGGATACCGCATCCGGTATACTGTTCAAAAGCACCTCCGGCCGCGGGGCTTCAACGACCAGCGGCAGGGTGATCCGGATGGAAAACCGGCTGCCCTTTCCCTTTACACTTTCCAGCTGCAGCATTCCGCCCATTTCCGACACGATCATCCGGCTGATGGCCAGGCCCAGCCCGGTGCTTTCCGCATGCCGCGGTTTATTCTGTATGTTGTTGAAAGAATCGAACAGGTGGACCTGCTCTTCGCGGGCGATGCCCGGCCCGGTATCCGAAACGCTGCATTCCACCACCATGCGGTCCGAGCTTTTCTGCAGGCAATGCGCTTCCAGGGTGACCCTCCCGGCGGCGGTAAATTTCAGCGCATTGGAAAGCAGGTTGGTCAGCACCTGTACCATTCGTACATCGTCGGCCAGCACTGTCGTTTTGAGCAGGATGTCGACCGAAAGAAGGAAGTCCAGCTTCTTTTCCGCAAAGCGCGGGAGGAATACCGAATGAAGGTTGCGTACGATCTCGTCCAGGCTGCAGGGAACAGGGTTAAGCTCCATTTTACCGGCACTGGCCTTTGAATAATCCAGTACATTGTTCACGAGGTGCAGCAGGTGCAGCGAAGTGGTTTTCAGGATGTCGAGGTAGCGCTTCTGCTCGCTTTCGGAAATAGGGCTGCTCATCAGGTTGATCATGCCCACAATGCCGTTGAGCGGGGTGCGCAGCTCATGGCTCATCACCGAAAGAAACCGGGCCTTCGACCTCGATCCTTCTTCGGCGAGTTCTTTCTGCGCTTCCAGGTCCTGGTTCTTGCCTACCATATAGTTGAAGATGCTGAAGAAATAGTAGCTCGATAAGATAAAGGCAATGACAAAATTTTTCCGGTGCATGATGGAGATATGTTCTTCGCGCACCAGGAGAGAAGCAGGGTCCATCGGGCAGAAGAGCATCAGTCCTGTGATGAAGGCGGTACAGGTCAGGAAAAAGACCAGGGCATGGGTGCGGTTGCATTCATCTTTAAAGAGGTAAATGCAGCTGATGAGGAACGGAAGGTAATAAATGGTGATCAGCGATTTGAGGCCGTACAGGTAGGAGAAAAGGGAAAAGAAAATATTGAAGAAAAGTCCCGTGAGCACGAGGGCGGCGATCCGGTAACCCGCCCGGTACAGGGCAATAAAACCAAACAGCAGCGCAATGCCTGTTCCAAATGCCGTATTGCTGAATGCATCGGCATACCCGGCCACGTTCGTGGTCAGCAGATTGATGAACATGGCGGCTATGGCGAACAGCATAAATTTCCAGTACCTGCGTGCAGCCTGCGGTGCATTTTTCATGGAAGAAGGATTCGTATGTCAAAATAATATTATAAAAAATGAACCCAATGCGGTATATCGGTGCGGTACGCGTAGGGGCTTAGGACCTCCTAAGCGGAACCCCCTAGCCGGAGGAAGAACGAGGTTGCTGCCTTAGTTTATGCGTAAAAGTGGATGGCTTCAGCGAACCCGGTACATAGTATCCCGGAAGCTGGAAAAGAGCAGGCGTGCCTTTCCCTGGCTTAAGCATGCTTGCCCTGGCGAGCCCGCGCGGCCCTGCTTTTTTTGTTGGAGCACCATGTTCCTTTTGCTGCTCCCGACACTTCAGGACAGCCCGGTCCGACGGGCTCCGTAACTATACAGCATGGAACATACAACACTACGCCACCGGCAATATTACCGGTTGTTTCTGTCCTGCCTGCTGGCCTCGGGCCTGGCCTTTTCCTGCAGCAAGCCCAAAGGCGGGCCGGCGCCCACCGAACCGGTCACGGTGCCCGTGGTAAAAGACACTACTGCCGTAATTTCCGTAAACCGGTCGCTGAAGCAGCAGATCATCGACGGGTTCGGGTTCTTTGGCGCACAGGACGTATGGTGGGCCGGAGGCAACCTGTTTTCAGAAGCATGGGCGGTACAGGCCATCGACGATCTCGGCATGACCATCTGGCGCAATGAATACTACCCGGATGATGCAGGGCAGGATGCAGACTGGGCAAAGCAGAAGCCCGTGGTAGAAGGCTTGGCTAAAGCTGCCCGCGAGCGGAATGTTCCGCTGAAATTCATCTTTACCGTCTGGTCGCCGCCCGCCCGCTTCAAGTGCGCCCTCGATAATGACAACAATCCTGTGTCGGGAACGCCGCATCCGGGTGGCGCCAAAAAAGGAGGAACCCTTGACCCGGCGAAATACACGGAATTCGGTAACTGGCTGGCGGACGGCATCCAATTGTACAAGAACAGCGGGGTGGATGTATATGCGATCAGCCCGCAGAATGAGCCGCTGTTTAAGCAGGACTTCAACTCCTGCTACTATAAGCCGCAAAAATGGTATGGTGAAATGCTGAAGCAGGCGCTGCCGGTGGTACGGCAGCGATTCCCCGCGATAAAATTTTTCGGATCGGAAAACATGCTGGGCA
>DATAGL010000621.1:0-1600 GCA_036263755.1 Chitinophagaceae bacterium
GACCCATAAGTGCCTCCCGGTTTTATGTAACGAGCACCAACCTGTCGGATACGTTTTTTACCGGCACCCTGGGTTCCGAGCGCTCTTCCGCTTACTCTACCACCAAAACAAGGGAAGCCGATTTTTCTTCCCTGCAGCGAAAAGGTTCATTTGTGCTGCTGGTGCCGGGGCTGGGCCATTCCTATGTATTCCGCATTGGGGAAGACGTGCACCGGGAAACGGCCGTGACTTCCATCCGTGCCTTTTTTTACCAGCGGGTATCCATGCCCCTGGAAGAACGGTACGCCGGGAAATGGCACCGATCCGCCGGACATCCGGACCTGGCCGTGCAGATCCATCCTTCGGCGGTATCAGCGGCCCGTCCCGCCGGTACGGTGGTGGCTTCTCCCGGTGGCTGGTACGACGCCGGTGATTATAATAAGTATATCGTGAACTCGGGCATAACAATGGCCACGCTGCTCTCGGCCTATGAAGATTTCCAGGCGTACTATGACACGCTGCGGCTGAACCTGCCCGAAAGCGGGGACCGGGTGCCCGACCTGCTGAACGAAGTGGTGTATAACCTGCGCTGGATGCTGACCATGCAGGACCCGGCCGACGGGGGGGTGTATCATAAGTGCACCAACGCTTCCTTCGACGGCATGGTGATGCCGGGCGTGACCAAGCTGCCGCGCTACCTGGTACAGAAGGGTACTGCGGCCAGCCTGGATTTTGCTGCCGTTACCGCACAGGCAGCCCGCATCCTGTCTAAATTCAACAGCAGTCTTCCGGGGCTGGCCGACTCCTGCCGCAGGGCTTCCGAGCGCGCCTGGCAATGGTCGGTGCAACATCCTGAAGTGCTGTATGACCAGAATAAACTGAACGCACAGTTCGAGCCGAAGATCACGACCGGGGCCTATGGCGACCGCCAGCTGGCCGATGAATGGTTCTGGGCCGCAGCGGAACTGTATACGACCACGAAAACACGTTCGTATTGGGACACGGTGCTGCGTCGCCGGCCGGATTCGCTTACCCTTCCTACCTGGAACAACACATACCTGCTGGGCTATTATACGCTGACCCGCCACCAGCGCAGGCTTCCGAAGGAAACGGCGGAAACCGTAGGTTCCATGGCATCCGACATCAAAACATTTGCCGGGCAACTGCTGGACCGTGTGCCGGCGAATGCCTTTGGTACGGTAATGGGGCAGTCGGTGCGTGACTTCAACTGGGGATCCAACTCCAATGCCGCCAACCAGGGTATTGCCCTGATCCACGCATGGCTGCTGACCGGTGACCGCCGGTACATAGATGGTGCCCTGACCAACGCGGATTATATTCTCGGCCGTAACGGTACGGGGTATTCCTTTATTACAGGCATCGGCAGCAAGTCGACCCAGCGGCCGCACCACCGGCCCTCAGTGGCAGACGGCATTGCAGAGCCGGTGCCGGGTTTCCTGGCGGGCGGTCCGAATCCGGCGAAGCAGGACAAATGCGTATATGAGTTCAGCGAGCCGGAAACCGCCTATACCGACCATGATTGTTCCTACGCCTCCAACGAGATCGCGATCAACTGGCAGGCGCCGGCCGCTTACCTGTTCAATGCCCTGGAAGCAATCCG
>DATAGL010000622.1:0-7411 GCA_036263755.1 Chitinophagaceae bacterium
GTGAATAGGAGACGTTTTTATAAAAAGAGTAGCCGGATAGCAATCTATCCGGCTACTCTTTTTATAACCAAATTCATGCATTTAAATCAAGCGGTCATTCACCTACCCACCTATTCACCTAAGTATTCACCCATTGACCCATTGACCGATTCACTTAATCCGTGATTGCAGTTGGCGAAACGCCGACCGGAACTGCTTGAACCGGTCCTTTGTCTGGGGCCACTCGATGTCTTCCCGCGTAAAGAAGCGGTACAAGATGTTGTAGGCGGTGCGGCTGTCGGCCGTATCGTAGAAATGGGCCTGCCAGTCGGGGTGCTGCTCCCCGTACGGCAGCAACTGGAAGCCGTTGCCGTAGATCTTCAGCGGACCGGGCAGGCTGCGGACGTCGAGGGTGCTTTCACGCTGCAGGCCCCAGTCGAAATATTTTTCCCAGTACCGGAAATGATTGCGGAGGCGGGCCTTTATTTCGGCCTCCGATTCTTTGTGCGTGGCCTTGATGCGCCAGCGGTTGTTGGCCAGGGCAAAGGGATTGTCGTCTCCGGGCGGCAGGTCGCCCTGGCCTTCAAAGGCGTAGGCCATCCGGTTGCGGGCCCGGATCACCAGGTCATCCCCTTCCAGCTTTTGAATGGTGAGTTCCGCTTTCTGGCGCCGGTGGTTCAGCAGCACCAGCTGGTCGCCTTCCAGCGTCCAGGTGCCCCAGCCGAAGCCGTCGAAATAAGACGTGTAGGTACCGGCCGGCTCCAGGTTGATGAACGAGGCGGCCGACAGCGAAAGCGCATCGTCTTCCCCGGCCTCCCCGCCTTCCGGCGCCTCCCGCTCGATAAAGAACCAGACACGGGTCAGGTTTTCCTTCCGCGAGCCGCAGGAAGCCGCCGATACCAGGATAAGCAGGAAAAAAAGGCCCGGCCATACAGGGGACCAGCGAGGTCTTCCCCCGGCCGGAAACAGACTTCTCGGAACGATCATAGCGTAAATATAGAAGGCGGGCGCCATCCGTCCACACCACCTGCCGGAAGAAAGCCCCGGGCAGTCCATACCCATGCCGGCGGAAGCTAGATCCCGAACAGGGTACCCGAACCCCCGATCGAGGGCGGCACCTTACCCAGGTGGCCGTACGCCTTGTCGGTGGCCTCGCGGCCGCGGGGCGTGCGCTTGATAAAGCCCTCCTGGATCAGGAAAGGCTCGTATACTTCCTCCAGGGTGCCGGGTTCCTCGCCTACGGCCGTGGCAATGGTGGTGATTCCCACCGGGCCGCCCTTGAACTTTTCCACGATGGCCGAAAGGATGCGGTTGTCCATGTCGTCCAGTCCGTGCTCGTCCACGTTGAGGGCGCGCAGGGCGTGCTGGGTGATGCCCAGGTCGATCTGGCCGTCGTTGAGCACCTGGGCAAAATCGCGTACCCGGCGCAGCAGGCCGTTGGCGATCCGCGGGGTGCCGCGGCTGCGGCGGGCAATTTCTGCGGCGGCTTCTGCCGAGATGGGCACCTGCAGGATGTCGGCCGAGCGCACCACGATGCGCTGCAGGGTGAGGGCGTCGTAATATTCCAGGCGGCTTTTGATGGCAAAGCGCGACAGCAGCGGGGCGGTGAGCAGGCCGCTGCGCGTGGTGGCGCCGATCAGCGTAAAGGGACTGAGGTTGAGCTGGATGCTCCGTGCATTGGGTCCCGTATCGATCATGATGTCGATGCGGTAGTCCTCCATGGCGGAATACAGGTATTCTTCCACCACCGTGCTCAGCCGGTGGATCTCGTCAATGAACAGGACGTCGCGGGGCTCCAGGTTGGTCAGCAGCCCGGCCAGGTCGCCGGGTTTTTCGATCACGGGGCCGGAGGTTTCGCGGATGTTCACGCCGAGCTCGTTGGCCACGATCCGGGAGAGGGTGGTTTTCCCCAGTCCGGGCGGGCCATGGAAAAGGACATGGTCGAGGGCCTCGCCCCGGATCTTGGCCGCCCGGATGAAAATGGTCAGGTTCTCGATCGTCTGGGGCTGGCCGGAGAACTCTTCCATCCCCTTCGGGCGGATGTTGTTCTCGAACTCCTTGTCGGCCGAAGATAGCCCGTCGTCCGGATGTAAATGGGGGTTTGCCATGGCCGGTAAAGGTACGTTTTCCTAAGGATTTTAGCAGGCCGGTGCTGTTAAGGAAACGTATATGTAGGATTGGTTGTATTGGTGGTATTGGTGGTAATTGTAGAAATGGTGGTAGTGGTAGTATTGGTGGTAATTGTAGTAATGGTGGTAGTGGTAAGGGACGCTGGTTTATCTTTTGCATATACACAACCGGATTATTAATCAGTAGGGCATAATCCGTCCATAGGAATTGCTGCCCTGAAAGAAAATTACCCAATACCACAAATACCACCAATACTACAAATACTACATATACCACAAATACTACTCCTCCCCGCATCCACAACCCATACATATAACTTTAAAAAAGAAAGGAAATGAATATCGGCGTACTCGGAACCGGCACGGTAGGTGAAGCCATCGCCTCGGCCCTCGTATCGAAAGGACATGATGTAATGATCGGCAGCCGCACGGCCGACAATGAAAAAGGCAGGGACTGGGTGAAAAGAATGGGCAAGCGGGCCGCCCAGGGCAGCTTTGCCGACGTGGCCCAGGGTTCGAACCTGCTCTTTCTTTGCCTCAACGGCGAGCATACCCTGAAGGCCATTGAATCCGTCACGCCCGAGTACCTCTATCACAAAATCGTGATCGACCTCACCAACCCCCTCGACTTCAGCCAGGGCATGCCCCCCCGCATCCTTGATGGGCTGGGCGGCACCACTTCCCTCGGCGAGGAGATCCAGAAACGCATCCCCAATGCCTTCGTGGTCAAAACCCTGAACACGATCAATTACAAGCTGATGATCGATGCCCGCGAGGTGAACGGCGCCGATCATCATCTTTTTATCTGCGGAGACAACGCCGAGGCGAAAAACAAGGTCATGCATTTTCTGGTGGACAATTTCCACTGGAAGCCGGATCATTTTATCGACCTGGGCGGCATTCAGCAGTCCCGGGTGGTAGAAGCCATCGTACCCTTCTGGGTATCGGTATGGCAATCGCTCGGTACGCCGCTCTTCAATTTTAAGATTGTGCGCTGAGGGGTTCCGGCTACATTGCGGACACTAAACCAAAGCTATGACTTCATTGCGCATCGTACCCCTGTTCCTGGCCCTGTGCTGCCTCTGCCTTTCTTCCTGCAACCTGATCGGCAAGCAGCGCGACTGCCCCGCCTATTACGAAACGGCCCTGACCCAGTGGTTTCCCTACGGCGCAAGCACGCCCGTCAGCTTTTCCGGACCCACCGGCGTGCGGGCCCACACCTTGGTAAACACCATGACCACTTCCGCGTACACGGCCCAGGGCGGCTTTACGGCCCCCCGCCCCGACTGCTCCCTGCATAAGTATTTCCAGTCATCCGAAACGGACAGCCGGGGCTTTCCGGCCCTGGCAGCCGACCTGCAGATCATCCGCGGGGACTATGATTCCGAGCTGCTGATCACCGAGCTGCGCATCGCCGGCTCGTACATCCGGCTGTCCGACCTTGCCGACACCGGCTTTATCAACGGGTACATCAACGGCGCCATCGCACGCCTGCAGCGGATTCCGGCCGCCACCTTCAACGGCCACACCTACGGAAGCCTGCAGTCCGTCACCCTCGATACGAACTCGGTTAAAGTACCCGGGATCTTCCAGCTGTACATTGCCCGCGGCCACGGCGTAGTGGCGTACCGGGAATACCCCTCGGGGGCTTTGTGGGCGAAAAATTAATCACAGATGAATCACTGATGGCGCTGATGGGGCGGCAGGCTGCTTTTGTAGGGAAGCGCGGGCGGCGCTGATGGCGCTGATAAGTGCCTGTGCGAGGGAAATACCCGTTTGGCTTGACCGGATTATTTCTTTTTGATGCGGGCAGAAGGTTCCGGCAGCCGGTTAAAGAGCTAAAGAGAGGACGTACGGCAACGAACCGGCGTGGTGAACAGGAAAAAGAAAACCGGGGCTTGTCTCCCACAGCTCAAAACGGGCAGCTAAAAGCTCGCCGCTTTTTATTAACTTATCAACAAATCAACCCTTCAACCAACCCAATACCACAAATACCACCTATACCACCAATACTACAAATACTACAAATACCACAAATCCCCACATGCTCCGCATCCTGCTTTTTTTCACGGTCTCGGCCCTCCTCCTTTCCTGCGACATCTGCTCCCGCAAGGTGGACTGCCCGGCTTTTACGGCGAACCGGCTGACGGAATGGTTTCCCTATTCCCTGACCACGCCCCTGACCTATGCCAGCGATGCCGGGGTGCAGCACTATACGCTGCGCAGCGTGCACCTGACCGGGAAGCATACGAAAACCGGCGCTTTCCTGGGGCCGGAGCCCACCTGCGAGGCCTACAAGTATTATGTATCGGAGGAAACGACCGGCAACCGGCAACCCCGGCTGGCCGCCGAACTGCGGATCGAGCGGGAAACGCCGGAGACGGAATGGTTTGAAGCCGAATTCCGGATCGGAAGCACACCGGTTTACCTGTTCGGGCTGACGGATACCGGGTTCCAGTCCGCTTTTTTCCACGAGCACATCGCCCGCCTGCAAACCCTGCCCGAGGTGACCCTGGGCAACCGCACCTTCCGGCAGGTCCAGCGGGCCACCGCCGATACGGTTTCGGGCACACCTGCCCTGTCGGAGGTGTACGTGGCCAGGGGAGAAGGGATCGTGGCGTACCGAGAACACCCCTCCCGTACCTTATGGGTAAAGCAGTGAACGCATACGACCCGGCCGTATTGAATAATTACCCCTATCTTATCGCGTGGACTTCCCGATCACCATACCGCTGGGCCAGACAACCCTTCCGCTGCATTCGGTGCTGGAGCCGGCGGCCTTCTTCATCGGCTTCCGCTATTTCCTCTACCTGCGCCGGCGCCAGGGCGATGTGGTTTCGCCCGGCAGCCGGATCTATATCCTCATCGGCGCCATCTTCGGCGCCCTGATCGGCGCGCACCTCGTGGGCTCGCTGGAGCGCCCGTACGAGCTGGGCTGGACCGACAACCTGCCTGCCTATATCTACGGCAACAAATCGGTGCTGGGCGGCTTCCTCGGCGGGCTGCTCGGCGTGGAAGGGGTCAAAAAGCTCATCGGGGAAACCCGCGCTTCGGGCGACCTGTTCGTGTACCCGATGATCCTGGCCCTGATGATCGGCCGGGTGGGCTGCTTTTCCATGGGCGTGTTCGAAGAAACCTACGGCCTGCCCACCCGCCTGCCCTGGGGGATGTACCTGGGCGACCTTTATCCCCGCCACCCGGTCATGCTGTACGAGATCGGGTTCCTTGCCCTGCTCTGGGCCGGCCTGCACCGCCTCCAGCGTCGCTTTACCTGGGAAGCCGGGGCCCGGTTCAAGCTGTTCCTGATTGCCTACATCACCTTCCGTTTCTTCGTGGAATTCCTCAAGCCGCGCTACCCCGTGCTGCTGGGGCTGTCCACCATTCAATGGACGGCCGTGCTGGGCTGGCTGTACTATATACGCTACCTCATTCAACCCAAAAAATTACTGGCCGCTTATGCCTGAACGTCCCTATACCTATTACGATTTCACCCTTTCCCTCTGCCCGCACTGCCTGCGCCGGGTGGACGCCAAGATCGTGTTCGAGGAAGGAAAAGTGTTCATGCTGAAAAATTGCACCGAGCATGGTTTCCAGAAGGTGCTCATCGCCACCGACGTGGAGTACTACAAGAACATCCGCAACTACAACAAGCCCTCGGAAATGCCCCTGCGCTTCGGCACCAAAACCCGGTATGGCTGCCCGTACGACTGCGGCCTCTGCGCCGACCATGAGCAGCACTCCTGCCTGACGGTCCTGGAGATCACCGACCGCTGCAACCTTACCTGCCCCACCTGCTACGCGGGTTCCTCGCCGCACTACGGCCGGCACCGCACGCTGGAGGAAGTGGAAGGGATGCTCGACATCATCGTGGCCTCGGAAGGCGAGCCCGACGTGGTGCAGCTGTCGGGCGGCGAGCCCACCGTGCACCCTCAGTTCTTCGAAATCCTGGACCTGGCGAAGAAAAAGCCCATCCGTCACCTGATGGTGAACACGAACGGCATCCGGATCGCAAAAGATTTCGCCTTTGCCGAGCGCCTGGCTTCCTATATGCCCGACTTCGAGATCTACCTGCAGTTCGACTCCTTCAAGCCGGAGGCGCTGGAGCAGCTGCGGGGCAAAGACCTGACCGATGTACGGGTGAAAGCACTGGAACACCTCAACCGCCTGAACCTGTCCACCACGCTGGTGGTTACGCTGCAGAAAGGGGTGAACGACGACGAGATCGGGGCCATCATCGACTATGCCCTGCAGCAGCCCTGCGTGCGCGGCGTCACGTTTCAGCCGACGCAGGCTGCCGGCCGCCTCGAAGGCTTCGACCCGGCCCGGGACCGGATCACCCTCACCGAAGTGCGGCAGTCCATCCTCGACCAGACAAACGTATTCCAGTCCAACGACCTTATTCCCGTGCCCTGCAACCCCGATGCCCTGGTGATGGGCTATGCCCTGAAGCTGAACGGCAACGTGCTGCCCATGACCCGGTACGTGGACCCCGCGCACCTGCTCGACAACAGCCGCAACACCATCGTGTACGAGCAGGACGCCGCCCTGCACAGCCAGCTGCTGCAGATCTTCAGCACGGGCATCTCGGTGGACCGGGTGGAAGAAAACATGAAGCAGCTGCTGTGCTGCCTGCCGCAGTTCCATGCCCCCGGCCTCAGCTACAACAACCTGTTCCGGATCATCATCATGCGCTTCATTGATGCCTGGGATTTTGACGTGCGCGCCATCAAGAAAAGCTGCGTGCACATCGTGCACAAGGACGGCCGCATCATACCTTTCGAAACGATGAACCTGTTCTACCGCGATGAAAAAGAAGCCTACCTGAAAGAACTGGTGCAGGAAACGGCCATGGGACGGCTGATGAGCGGGAAGGCGGTGCAGGAACAGCTGAAAAGTTGATCCGTTGAAGAGTTGATAAAGGTGTTACTGCAACCGCAACTATTTAAGAATTGAATTGGATGAATCCTCCTGAACTCATCTTTTTGCATCATGCCTGACAAGCCGCTGCTCCACCGGACCGTCCTGTACGGCAACGCGGTTTTTTTCGTGCTGGCTGCACTGGCAACAGCGTGGCGGTTTCCCTCGTTGACGGGAGGCCTGTACCTGCTGTTCGGAGGGATCAATCTGCTGCTGACCCTGAACGGATGGCTGGTCGGCAGCCGGAGGGCAGGACGCGCCTTTCTCCTGCGCGGCGGCCTCTATCTTTTGATGGGGAGTTCCGTATGCTCCCTGTTCCCGCTCCGGATGCATTAACGGTGGTGACAGGGGAAAGAAAGCCTGGCGCATCTTTGGTACCTTTCCTT
>DATAGL010000623.1:0-2198 GCA_036263755.1 Chitinophagaceae bacterium
ATAGATGCCTTCAAATGGAAGGAAGAGGATCGCAAAATCGGTGGTGCCCGGCGGGTCGATATATTTTTCGCAGATATCGCGCGCCATCTTCCGGATCACGCTTTCCAGTGCTTTCTGCGCCACCTCCACTTCGGCCGCATCACCGGTATCGTAAGCCGACTGTAGTTGTTCATAGGCCTCGCGCGGGAACTTGGCATCCACCGGCAGCCATACGTGCGTGCGCTCGCCTTCGCGGTTGGGCATCTTGATGGCGAATTCCACGATGTCGGCCGAGCCTTCCTTCGTGCACACGTTGGCTTCGTACTGGTCGGGCGCCAGGATGTTTTCCAGCAGCATGGCCAGCTGTACCTCTCCGAGGCCGCCGCGCATCTTCACGTTGCTCAGCACGCGTTTCAGTCCGCCCACGTCCTGTGCCAGCGTCTGCATTTCACCCAGGCCTTTCTGTACACTTTCCAGCTGCCGGCTGACCAGCTCGAACGACTGGCCCAGCCGCTCGCTGAGGGTCTGCTGCAGCTTTTCTTCCACCGTGGTGCGCATCTGGTCCAGCTTATCGCCGGTCATGCGCACCAGCTCCTGCTGCCGGCGCTCCAGTCCTTCCAGCTGCACGCGCTGCGTCTGGTTCATCGATTCAACGCCTTCGGTGAAGGTCTGGCGGAAGCCCTTGAACGAGGTTTCAAGCGACTGCCGCATGTGGTGCTGGTCGGCCTTTGCCTGTTCGTTGAGCAGGTGCAGTTTTGTTTCCATGGCGGCGGTGATTTTTTCGAGGTGCTGCACGGTGGACTCGGCGCCTGCTTTCTGTACGGCGGCCAGCTGCTCGCCCTTCAGGCGTTGCTCCGCCGAAAATTCTTTCAGCCCGGCCGATACCGTTTCGCGGGCGGTGCGGTTTGTTTCTTCCACGCTGCGCATCAGGGCGGCGATCTTTGCCTCAAGCGTGCGGTTCATGGCATCGGTTGCCTGCCGGCTGCCGTCGGTGATCTGGCGCAGGGTTTCATTGAGCTCGGAGCGGAAGTGGCGCAGGGTTTCGTTGAGCTCCGCGCGGTTGGCATGGGCAATGGCGGCGTTCTCTTCCCGGGCGGTTTTGAGATCGGCTTTCAGGTGGGCGGAGATGCGGTCGAGCGATTCGAACAGTGTGTCCAGGCGGGTGGAAAGGGCAAAGAGGTTGTTGTTGGGCCGGGGCCGGAAAAGGATCACCAATACCAGCAGGGCCGACACGAGGATACAAAGGATCAGGAGGGTGGTTTCCATAGGCATAAATATAGCTACAATAACCGCGGATGGGCAGGATTAAGAAGGGATTCATCCGATTGGGATTTAAGGATCGAAATTGTTCCCAGAATTCGGAGGAAAAGCCCATGTAACAGGCGCCCGGACCGCATGTCATTGCCCCGTGCGGCCCTTGCGTGAGAGCTGGAGAGCCGCCCTGGAAACGGGTATTCGGCTACCGGCAATCGAAAAGGGCCGCAGATGCGGCCCTAAGCTTTTTTGTCAGACGGTTGGGTTCTTGTTGGGTACTTTACTCAGGATATTGGACGGTTCAGTTAGTTTGGTTGCGACCTCATTGCGATGAACCCGTTTGTTGTTTTTCTGGATATGGATCCGGCTTTCCGGGGGTATTGGATTGTTTGACCAGTCAAAGATAGGACGGTGCATTCCCGCAAACGGGGCTCCTTAGCCCATCGTAACCTCCTGCTCGGTGAAAGCGGTATTCTTCCGGTCAAAAGCGGGCCCAGCACTGTGCGGGAACGGGTATCCGGATCACCTCAACGGGCAGGATCATCGCTGCGTGCCCCTTTTTCGGCTTGTCTTTCTTTGCGTCTTTGCGGGAAGCCTTTCTGCCGGAACGCAGGCACTGCCATTTACAGGGAAGCATACCCGATGTGCTTTTCAAGGCAATGGGCGGTGCATTACATGAGTGAGGCCCGCCCTCCTGCCGGCCCCCTTGTTAAGCCTATACCCCTAGTCCAGACTACACAACAAACCCGGAAAACAGTCCTCTTAACATAAACACAACACGGGAAAAACATTCCCAAAGCATTTGTCGGCGAAATTTGCGGCTTCATATAGCAAGCAATCGTTTAGGCGCCCCCTGTTTCTACAGGGGGCTTTCCATTAAAAATCACAGATGGCGCAGATGAATCACAGATGGCGCTGATGGTTGCTGATGACGCAGATAGGGATAATGCGTCCTCGCGTTAGTG
>DATAGL010000624.1:0-3131 GCA_036263755.1 Chitinophagaceae bacterium
CTGTACGATGAGCAGGGCATCCGGACGGAGTATATTATTTCCAGCGCCGACCGCATCACCACCAATAAAACCCGGATCATCAGCCGGAACCAGCAGATGCTGCGGCTCGATGCCGAGATCACCCGCGACCTCCGTTCGGAAGAAGAAGACCAGCTGATCCGGTCGTTCGGGCGTTTCCTGGCCGAAGAGCAGCCCCGGATCGTCATCCTGCAGGATTATAACAAAGGCGTGCTGACGGCGCGGGTGATCCACTCCGTGATTGAAGCCTGCAAAAAAGCAGGCGTGCTGACGGCCGTGGACCCGAAGCGCAAGAACTTTTTTGCCTTCCGCGGCGTGGACCTGTTCAAGCCCAACCTGAAGGAGGTGAAGGATGCCCTTAACCTCATCCTGGAAGGGCTGAGCGCCGAAGTATTGCATTCCATCCATACCGAACTGCAGCAGCGCTTGCAGCATCATATCTCTTTTATAACGCTTTCAGAAAAAGGCGTGTTTTACCAGCTTGAAGACCGCCAGGAATGGATCCCTTCCCACCTGCGGCAGATCGCCGATGTGTCGGGTGCGGGCGATACGGTGATCGCCACGGCTGCGCTCGTGTATGCCGCCACTTCCGACGTGGGCCTGATGGCCCGTGTGGCCAATATTGCCGGCGGGCTCGTTTGCGAGGAGGTAGGTACGGCTGCCATCCGCCGCGACCGGCTGCTTCAGGAATGTAATTTGTTATTAGGGTAAGGAACACCGGAAGCGGCTTCCCGATGCCTCTTCCTTAAACCTTTCCTTTATGGCCCATATGACCCTGGCGCTCCACGGCGGAGCCGGAACGATCTCCCGCGAAGAAATGACCCCCGAAAAAGAAAAAGCCTACCGGCAGGGACTGGAAGAAGCCCTGCAGGCCGGGTATTCCGTGCTGGAAAGCGGCGGTGCAGCCCTGGATGCGGCCAAGGCATCGGTTGTGGCGCTGGAAAACCATCCCCTGTTCAATGCCGGCCGCGGTGCGGTATTTACCCGCCGGGGGATTAACGAAATGGATGCGGCCGTCATGGATGGAAAAACAGGCGAGGCGGGGGCGGTTTGCGCGGTACGCAATGTGCGCAACCCGGTAGAGCTGGCGGCAGCGGTGTTGCGGCACAGCGACCATGTGTTGCTGAGTGGGGAAGGAGCGGTACAATTTGCCATCAAGCAGGGCGTGGCCCTGGAGCCGGATGAATACTTTTTTACCCTGGAGCGGTACGACCAGTGGAAGGAAGCCCGCGATGAAGAAGCTACCTCGCTGGATCACTCCGGACCCAAAGGGCAGAAGAAAATGGGCACCGTGGGTGCCGTGGCCTGCGACCGGGAAGGGAACGTGGCCGCAGCCACCAGCACAGGGGGCATGACCAATAAAAAATACGGCCGCGTGGGCGACAGCCCCATCATCGGCGGGGGTACCTATGCCAACAACGAAACCTGCGCCCTGTCCGCCACTGGTCATGGGGAGGTTTTTATCAAAGCGGTGGCCACCTATGACGTGCACTGCCTCATGGCCTACAAGAGGCTTTCGCTGGAAGAGGCCATGCGGATCGTGGTCATGGACAAGTTGGTCAAAATGAAAGGTGAAGGCGGCATGGTGGGCGTGGACAAAGAGGGCAACCCGGCGCTGCTCTTCAACTCGGATGGCATGTACCGCGCGGTCCGCAGCAGCAGCGGGCTGTACGAAGTGGCTATTTTTTAACGCGAGCGGTAAGGAGGAGGCCATTTCTTTTTGAAAGAAATACTCAATACTCAATATTCAATTTTCAATGTTCATGGGGCTGGTTTCGCTTAGTAGGCTGGGTGTCCCTTGATTTTGCATACGTAAACATGCTACTCCTTTGAGATAATTTGTACTGAAGACAAGTGCATAGAAAATACTTTGTCCCGCTCTCCGGTCCACATCTATCCTGTTCTGGCCTTTCCCAATTTGAGCCTTGAATATTGAATATTGCTTATTGAATATTTCCCTCCCAACCTAATTCGGTTTCCTTCCCGCGTTATTGGCAAATATGGATTAATTTGCTCCTCCCAATCAACTTTTCCTTATGCATAAGTACGCTGTCATCGTAGCCGGCGGTTCGGGTACACGCATGGGTACCGCCCTGCCCAAGCAGTTCCTGCTGCTCAACGACAAGCCGGTGCTCTATTATACCTTAAAAGCCTTCCTGGAAGCTTACGACGACCTGCAGATCATCCTGGTGCTGCCGGAAGAGTACACCGATATGGGTCGCGAAATCATCGATGCGTTCTTCGATTACCGGCGCATCCGCATTGCCTCGGGAGGCGATACACGCTTCGATTCGGTGAAGAGCGGCCTGCGCATGGTGGAACGCGAATCCATCGTGTTCGTGCACGATGCCGTACGTTGCCTCACCAGTGCCGACCTGATCCGCCGCTGTTACAACAACGCCCTGGAAATGGGGTCTGCCGTACCGGTGGTGCGCACCCGCGACAGTGTCCGCATCCTGCATGAGGAAGCCAACGACAACCAGGCCATCGAGCGCGACCGCGTGGTACTGGTGCAAACGCCCCAAACCTTTCACAGCCGGATCCTGCTTCCGGCTTTCGAGATCGACTACAAGGAACGGTTCACCGACGAGGCCACCGTGGTGGAATCCTTCGGCCTGAAGATCTCGCTGGTGGAGGGAGAGGAAACCAATATTAAAATCACCCGCCCGGTAGACCTGATCATCGCCGAGAACCTGCTGAAGGCAGCCGAGCTGAAACCGGCCGCTGCTTCCTGATGGACGGATTCAGGGCGGTCTGGAAACAGCTTCCGTTTTACCACCGCCTGCAACGGACCTACCGGAAGGTATTGTTTCACAGGGAACGTGCCCGCCTTCAAAAGGCGTATGCTCCATTAAAGGGAGATGGGTTTACCTGCAATGCCTGCGGATCCCGGTACCGGGAATTTGCCCCATCGGTTGCCGCACCGGAATACCGGGGCGCACTGGAACGGCATGCGGTAATTGCCGGCTATGGCGAAAACTGCATCTGCCCCCATTGTCTTTCCACAAGCCGCGACCGCCTGGTCATTGCCGCGCTGGACCGCTTGCCCCTTGAGGGTAAAATGATCCTGCACCTGGCGCCGGAAGCGCCCGTCTTCCGGTTCCTGCAATCCA
>DATAGL010000625.1:0-1685 GCA_036263755.1 Chitinophagaceae bacterium
AACCTGAACCAGCCCTTTGATTTCTGGTTCCGCGTGTACCTCGGCCGGCTCGACGGCTCCGGGGCAGACGGGATTGTTTTTATGCTCCAGCCGATCTCCACCTCGGTAGGCTCCAGCGGCGGCGGCATGGGCTTTTCCGGCGTTACCCCTTCTGTCGGCATTGCCCTGGATACCTGGCAGAACGGGGAAATGAACGACCCGGCCTTTGACCACATCTCCATACAAACGAACGGGCAGGTAGCCCATACCGCCGACCTGGCCGCACCGGTACCCATATCGGCGCTTTCCGACAACGTGGAAAACGGAGCCTGGCATACCTTGCGGATTTCCTGGGATCCGGCCTCCAGAATGCTCCGTGCTTATTTCAATGGCGTGCTCCGCGTGGAAGCCCGGACCGATATGGTGAAGGATATTTTCGGGAACGACCCCATGGTGTACTGGGGCTTTTCCGGCGCCACCGGCGGTTCGTCCAACCTGCAGCAGTTCTGCACCGCACTGGACCCGAAGTTTACCACCAACCTCAATAGTCTTTCACTCTGTTATTCCGGCAGCCCGGTGGGCGTTTCCTTCCAGGACCAGTCGGAGTCGTTCGCCCCGATCGATTCCTATTCCTGGGATTTCGGGAACGGGACCACCAGTACGGCACCCAGTCCGTCCACCACCTATACGTCGCCCGGCGTATATGACGTCAACATGAAGATCGTGGGCAAGGATGGCTGTTCCAACGACACGACCATTCAGATCATTGTTGGCTCCAAACCGCAGGCGGCCCTGGAAGCGGCCGATACCTGTTCGGGACAGCCGCCCCGGGTGCTGGATCGCTCACAGAACGAAGTAGGCCGGATCACCCAATGGACCTGGACAGTCAACGGAACGGCGGCCAGCGCACAGCAGCATCCGTCCCTGGCGAACCTAGCTCCGGGAACCCACGCGCTGACCCTGCAGGTGCAATCGGAGTACGGCTGCGCCTCGGATGAAGCCAGCGGATCGATCCGGATTTTGCCGCGCCCGGAAATTGAAGCAGCCTTTGAAGATGCCTGCCGCAATGAAACCGTTTCATTTACAGCCAGCCAGCTGGATAATGAAACCACCATTACAGAGTGGCTCTGGCGCCTGGACAACCAGACGCGGACGGGCGATAAGGATCCGGAGCACCGCTATACCGTACCGGGAACCTATCCTATTTTCCTGCGCGCCTGCGCCAGTAACGGCTGCTGGTCGGACAGCCTCGTCCGGAACCTGCAGATCGTGGAGTCCTTTGCCTTTGCCGGAAACGATACCACCGTTTTGAAAAGCGTTCCCTTCCAGCTTTCCGGCCGGGGGGCCGGGGCCTTTCTCTGGGAACCACCCATAGGATTGAGCGATCCGAATATTTCCAACCCGCAGGGCGTTCTGGAAGACGATCAAACGTATTACCTGACCGTGACCACGCCGCAAGGCTGCGTGGCAAAGGATACCGTGCAATTGACAGTATTCAAAGGGTCTTCCGTTTATGTACCCAATGCCTTCACCCCGAACCGCGACGGACGCAACGACCTGCTGAAGCCGCTGTACATCGGGATCCGGAACCTGGATTTTTTCCGGGTGTACAACCGCTGGGGACAGCCCGTGTTCTCTTCCAGCAACCTTTCCGCCGGCTGGGACGGCACGGTGGGAGGGCAGCCCGCAGCAACCGGGTCGTTTGC
>DATAGL010000626.1:0-1585 GCA_036263755.1 Chitinophagaceae bacterium
TAGGCTGCCCGGCATGATCGGCTTTTCGCTCATCGGATCGGCGGTGTTCGGGGTGGCGTTTTCCTTTTTCAACTTCCGCGACACGCTGGTCCTGAAACGGCTTTATTCCACACCGGTAAAGAAAAATATGATCCTGCTCGGCGAAGGCCTGGCCAAAGTGCTGTTCAACCTGACTACCGTAGTGGTGCTGATCGGCTTCGGGTACCTGGTATATGACTTTAACCTGGCCCATGGCTTCCTTACCTTCCTGGAAATGATCCTGCTTTCTTTCCTGGCCCTGCTGGTGTTCATGGGCTTCGGCTTTTTTATCTCCAGCATTGCAAAGAACCAGAACGTGATCCCGGTGTACGCCAATATTTTTATGTTCCCGCAATACTTCCTGTCGGGCACTTTTTTCCCGAAGGCCACCCTGCCGGATTCCGTTCAGTCGGCCATCCGCTTCCTGCCGCTCACCGCCGTCAACGATGCCATGCGGAACATCGCCTTTGAAGGGGCCTCCCTGTTCTCGTGCTGGCCCCAGCTGCTGGTGCTGGCTGCCTGGGGCGTACTTATTTATGCGCTGACCGTAAAAGTATTCCGCTGGGAATAAACCAAAACTGTAACCGTGAAACTGATCAAGCTGGCCCTGCTTTCCGCCTTGTTGCTGTTCGGACTCATGACCGTCCTTTCGCTCTTTATCCCTTCGTCGATCCGGATTTCGAAGGCGGTGAACCTGGCCTCCCGGCCGGAAGCCGCCCTGTCCTATGCGCGGGATACGGCGCACTGGGAACGCTGGCACCCGGCTTACCTTCCCCGGGAAGGGCAGCCGGTTCGCCCCGTACAGGTACGGATGCTGAGGAATGAGCCCCTGCAGGTAGTGATGGCCTGGGAAACGGGGCGCCAGGTAGAAACGGGCTGGCAAGTCCATACCTACTCCGGACAGGATTCGGTTACCCTGCAGTGGTACCTCGATTTCCGGCTTTCCTGGCGCCCCTGGGAAAAGTTTGGCAGCCTCCTGTACGAAGCTTCCTACGGTGCTATGCTGCAGGAGGGATTGAACAATATCAAACGGCTGGAGGAAGGAGCTTCCCCGGCACGTCCATAAATTTATTTTTTTCCCTGCAACGGCGGGCCCATCACCGCTGTCAAGGGTACAAGATCACAGACGGCATGGATTATAACCGCCTTGTTAAAGACTGTCTTCGCGCCCAGCCGGCTGCCCAGCGGCAGCTGTACGACCATTTTGCCGGTCCGATGCTGGGCGTGTGCTATCGGTATACCAAGTCCATGGCCGATGCGGAGGACGTACTGCAGGAAGGGTTCATCAAGGTGTTCCGCAACCTGCACCAGTACAAGTTTGAAGGAGAGCTGGGCGGCTGGATCCGCCGGATCATGGTCACTACCGCCATCAATTACCTTAAACGCAATACCCGCTACCAGAGCGAACTGCTGTTCATAGAAGATCACCTGCACATTGTTTCGTCCGACAACCCCGAAATGCGGATGAATGCCCGCGAGCTGGCCGAGCTGATCCGCCAGCTGCCGCCCGGCTACCAGACCATCTTCAACCTGCACGCCGTGGAAGGCTTCACGCACGTGGAGATCG
>DATAGL010000627.1:0-4080 GCA_036263755.1 Chitinophagaceae bacterium
CCTTCGGCGGCATAGGCGGCCAGGTGGTACACGTAGTCAAAGCGGTGCTCTTCGAACAGCTCGCTCACCAGGTTTTCGTCGTACACGCTTCCTCTCACAAACTGGGCGCCTTCGGGGATATGGTCTTCAAAACCACCGCTCAGGTCATCCAGCACCACTACTTCATGGCCCAGGTCCAGGCAATGTTTCACTACATGGGAGCCAATAAAGCCGGCACCGCCGGTTACTAACGATTTAGGCATGTTTCTTCTGTTTATACTAATGAATTAATGTACCGGGGAGTACTTCGATGTGGTGAAGTTCCAGACGGTTCCTTTTACGAACGATTTCAGGTGTTCGAACTGCCGGTTCAAAGCAAACTTGAGCGTTGACTTCGGCGCGGTGAACAGCATAAAGAACGTAATAAAAACCAAAAATTGCAATATGTTGGTATTGCGGCGCATATAGAGGATGCGGTTCCGGGTATGGAAGTAGACCTTGATGGCGCTTTGCTTGCCCATCGTGATCGACTCTTTATGGAAGATCAGGCCTTTGGCCTGGTAGTAGATTTTGTAGCCGGCCTTGTGGATCCGGGTGCTCCAGTCCCACTCTTCGTAATATATGAAAAAGGTTTCCGGGAACATGCCCACCTTCTCGATCACTTCCCGCTTCACCATCATGGCACAGCCATGGGCGCCGTGGGTGTAGCCTGAAACGTCGCGTTGTCCCTTATCCACTTCCTTGCTGCCGATGGCCGTGGTGCGGCCGGTAAACAGGTTGATGGGGTTGAAACCAGCATACTGGATCACTTCGGGATGGTGGAAGAACCGGATTTTCGGACAGGTAACGCCAATGGTGGGGTCCTGGGCAAAGGGCTCGAGCAATACATCCAGCAATTCCGGGGTGACTTCGGTATCGTTGTTCACGATAAAGATGTAATCGCCCTTGGCCTGGCGCATGCCCCAGTTGTTGCCCCCCGTAAAGCCGAGGTTCTTTTCACTGCGGAGGACTTTGGTATTGGGGTAATTCCCGGCATTGATCTGCCCGGTTGGATCGACGTCCGATCCCATGTCGCATACGAGGATCTCGTAGTTCTTATAATTCAGCTTCCGGGTGGATTCCAGAAACTCACAGGTAATTTTGGTTTGGTTCCAGTTCAGGGTGACAATGGAAACCAATGGTTGCTCGAACTTCATCACAGCGTTTTTTGGGGCAGGGGGATTAAAAACCGGTGTAACCCGGTGCGAATTTACACATTAGATTTTTGAAACAAAGCCATGGGTGTATTGGCCATGATCCAGAGGTCGTATGCCAGGTTGTATTTACGGGCGTAATTGATATCCAGGGAAATGCGCTCTTCCACCGACATTTCGGAGTTTCCGCGCTTTTTGATCTGCCAGAGCCCGGTGATACCGGCCGGAGCCATAAAGCGCTCCACGTACTCATTGGTGGTCAGCGTAGCCGCTTCGTACAGGGGCAGGGGCCGGTTGCCGACAAGCGACATATCGCCTTTCAGGACGTTGAACAGCTGGGGCAGCTCGTCGAGGCTGGTATTGCGCAGGAACTTGCCCACCCGGGTAATGCGGGGGTCGTTGGAGATCTTGAAGAATTTAGGTCCCTTGTCACTGGCATCATTGTACTGGTTCAGGTGGGCCAGCGCCGCAATCTTCTGATCGGCATTGACCACCATCGTCCGGAACTTATAGAACTTGAAAATGCGGAATCCACGGCCGGCGCGCTTGGCATTGTAAAAAATAGGGCCGCGCGATTCGAGGCGGATGGCCAGGGCAATGAGCAGGAACAGGGGGAGCAGTGCCAGAATAGCCAGGGAGGAGGCCAGGATGTCGAAGGCCCGCTTCCAGAAATGACCGGCGGGCCGTACCGCTGCCGGGGCCGGTTGGGCGGTATGGGTTACCTGATGTTCCTTAGCCTTTTTAAGAAAGCTGATCTTGCTCCAGATGTTCAGGGGAATATGGTTGAGGTCGATGATATCGTCGATAAGGTCCAGGGAAACGGCAACTGAACGGTTCAACAGTCTTTTTTCGTTGTAAATAACCGGAATGGTATTCCAGGCAGCCTTTTCTTTCAGGAATGCGGAAAAAGCAGTGAGCTCGGGACCATCCAGTACCGTATCGAGGAAAATGACATCAGCCGGCTGAAAGCGGAACTTGGTGGACTGGAGGATCTTTTTGGCGGATGCCAGGTTTTCGGCCGTGTAACCTTGATCAAAGCAGTCCGAAAGCTGATTCAGTGATTGGGTGCTTTTACCGATATAGAAAAATACCAGGCTGGTCTGCAGGGTGCCCGGCATCGGGGCATCTATGGAGAGGAAGGGATGGCTTTCGTTTTGGGGGGGTACGCCCTGATAAGTTCCAACTTTCATAATAAGGGGTTTGGGTTCAGCTTTAGTTTCCATAATCCGATCAGGCTTGAAGGACCTCACGGCCGGTGATCATGTTCTTTACCGAGGCAATGATTTCAACAGGATCAAATGGCTTGAAGAAGATCTCGTCAATGGCGGCCTCGTAGCATTTCTGCTCGATTCCCGGATTGTTTTGGGTGGTCAGGACGACCACCGGCATTTCATAAAGCTTACTGGTCTTAATATGATTGATGAATTCCCAGCTTTGTTGCTCCTGAAAGTCGATGTCGACAATCAGCAGGTCGATGTTCTTTTTTATTTTCATCTGGAACATCGCCTCGAATACGTTGGTCACAGGTACGAACTGGTAATCTTTTTCAAAAACCGTTTGCAGTAAGTAGTTCATGGCATGGTTACCATTGACACTTAATATACATCTGCGCATAGTACTATAGGGTTTGATCTTTTTTCTCAAAAAATGTTGGCAAACACTCGGAACTACGGCAGTTCAATGGCATTGGAATTTGACCGAAATTATCGGAGTTGGATGATAGACTATTGGCAAGCTTCGTACTTGGGGGATATTAACGTAGGATTGGAAAACGGATTGTACCCTAGGAATTTCGGGAGGAGGTCATTCAGAGGAAGTGCCGGGTAATTTGAGTACCTGGCCGGTAATTGAAGTACTAAAATAGGTACTACCTCCTGATTTTGCAAGGTTTACTAAGGGTTTTTTTTGATTTCCCGTAGAACTACGGGTACTAAAGAGTAGAAAAATTTCCTGTTGTGGTGCGCATCCCAGCAGAACATCCGGGTTTTTACACACCTCGCCGGCAGAATGCCCCGGTTCATCGAACATAGTATAATTAGGTTTCATGCGTACTGATTGTTTCAAAATAATTTATAAAAAAAGGATGCCACCCGAAGGTGGCATCCCGTTTTTCTCGTCGGCGGTTCTTCCAGGAACTTTTTTATTGATATACCCGCAGGTAATCCACAATAAGGAATTGAGGGAAATAGGTTTGCGCATCCGGGCTGCCCGGCCAGTTGCCGCCTACCGCCAGGTTGATGATAAAGAAAAAATCCTCGTTGAAGGGGTAATTATGATTGCCCAGGTCCGCCTTGTTCAGGGTAAAGAAGAGCTGGTTGTCGACATACCAGCGGATCACATCAGCCTGCCACTCGATGGAAAATACATGGAACGCATCACTGAACGTGCCGGCCGGAAGGCTGAACGATCCGCCTTTATTGAGGTTATTCGGCCAGGCCGGACCATAATGCACCGTTCCGTGCACCTTGGACGGCTCATGCCCTACCAGTTCCATGATATCGATTTCTCCGCTAGCGGGCCAGGTTCCGAACTTACTTGCCTGCGGCATCATCCACAACGCCGGCCAGATGCCTTTGCCTTTCGGCAGGCGGGCCCGGATGTCGATCCGGCCGAATTTAAAGGTCTTCTTATCGCGGGAGATCATCCGGGTCGAGGTATAGCCGGTCCCTTCGCGCTTTGCTTCGATGATCAGCTTGCCGTCCTGCAGGTAAGCATTGTCGCGGGTGTAGGTCTGCAACTCGTTATTGCCGAACCCGCAATTATTGGGACATCCGTTCCCCGTTTCGAAACTCCACACATTCTCATTAATGGCCGTGCCAGAAAATTCTTCCTGCCAGGCCAGTGTGTAACCAGGGTAAGAGGCAGGCGCCTCGAATCCTTCATCCGTAAATCCGACCTTTGTATCGTC
>DATAGL010000628.1:0-5715 GCA_036263755.1 Chitinophagaceae bacterium
CCCCCGCACGCCTTACCAGATGGCAGTGGAAGTGGCCCGGCACCTGCACCTGGATGAACAGCTCATCGTGCCGGTCACCGAATCCGAATGGCCGCAACCGGCGCGCCGGCCACCGCACACGGTTTTCCGGCTCGATAAAGCACGCCGCCTGCTCGGTTATGAACCGGTTTCCTTTTCCGAAGGCCTGAAGCGAACGTTTGCGTAATGTGCAAATGTGCAGATGTGCAAATATGCAAATGGGCAGATCAGCGGATGTACGATGTACGGTTTGTGATGTACGAATTCAAGCCTTAAACTTTAAATATTAGACTTTAAACCACAAAGGATTACTGTTATAATTCAGCTTCTACAATTTTAGATCCTGTCATATTCGCCCGCAAAAATCCCTCCATCCCAATCGTGCTAATCCTTGTAAAATCCTGTCCATCCGCGGTTATGACATCATCAGTACGTTCACGCTCCGCTGAAGGATATTAAACGCGATTTCAGCCATCAGGTTTTCGCGGTCCAGGGTGGGGTTTACTTCGGTGATCTCGAAACAGCAGACCTTCCGATTCTGCATGAACTTGGAAATGAGGTCTTCCGCCTCCCGTTCGCGCAGGCCATTGCCCACTGGCGTGCCCGTACCTTTGGAGATCGATGCATCGAGGCAATCCACGTCAAAAGAGATATAGATATCGCTGCAGTCCGAAAGGTACCGGATAACCGAGCGCACGATGTTCTCGGGTCCTTTGCTGCGGACTTCCTTCGTGGTGATGACTTTAATCCCGTATTTATCGATCAGGGCTTTTTCCTCCTTTTCGAAATCCCGCAGCGAGATGAACACAATATCTTCGGGCAATACTTTTGGTGCAATCTTCCCCAGGTTCTTGAGGTAATTCCAGCACCGGGCCGTTTCCCCATCCAGTTCATGCACCCCGGCCTCCCGGTTGTCCTCGTTGATGGAAGCGGCCAGCGGCATACCGTGCATGTTGCCCGAGGGGGTAGTGTAAGGGGTGTGGAGATCGGCGTGCGCATCCAGCCAGATCACGCCCAGCTTTGCCTTGGGACGCGCCATGCGGATGCCGGCTATAGTCGCCCCGGAAATGCTGTGGTCGCCGCTGAGCACGACCGGAAAGAAGTTGGATTTCATCGTATCCGCCACGGCCTTGCTTACTTTATCATACATGGCCATCAGGCCTTTGATCCGCTTGGCGTACGGTGATTCGATGGGCTCGTAAAGGAGCTTGTTCTCGTGGGGAATCTTTTCGGAAGGAAAGTGAATGAAAAAGTTGCTCATGAAGTCCAGCGCCGCGATCTTGATCGCGTCGATACCCAGGCTGGCCCCCCGGGTCCCGGCTCCGATTTCCGAGGGCACTTCGATCAGCTTTATATTCTTCATGCAAGCATAGTTAAAGGTCCGTTCACCAACAATTCCGGGGCTAAATTAGGGAAATGGCGCTGCCTACAGAAAGACCTGTTTGGTTTGAATTTATGAGTTTGGCAGTTTACGAGTTCACGGGTTCACAAGTTGCAATGGGTCTGGCTTATGAGAAATTTTATTCAGCCAACGACTTGGGATGCAGGATCAACTTGTGAACCAGTGAACAATGGAACCGGAAAAATGACTACAAGTGTCTTCATTTATTCATGCGCTGCCAGAATCGGAATGGAGCTCTCATACACGAGCCGTCGTGTATTGCTGGTTTTGAAAAAGCTGGAAAGCAGGGTATGACGGCGGGGTACGGTAACCAGCAGGTCGATGTCCTTGTCGATGATGAATTGCTGCACCGTTTCATGGAGGTCGTACGTTCCGATGAAATAGAATTCGGGACGGTATTCGCGGAACATGTCCTGGAGCTGGGCCCTCTGCCCGAGGAACTCTTCCGTCAGGGACACGTAATGATCGCTGTTCACGTTCACGATGTGAAGGGAGGGCCGGAAAATATCCAGTACGTTTTTGATCGGTACTACCGGCACGGCGGTTTCCACGTCCTTCAGGTCGGTGGCCATGGCCACGTTCTTTACCTCGGTGTACTGGGCCGAAGGAGGGATGATGAGCACGGGACAGGCGTTCTTTTCCACCATTTTAAGGGTATTGCTGCCCAGGAACACCTGTTCGATCCGCGATTTTCCCGTAATGCCCATGACCACCAGCTGGGCATCGAGGTGCCGGGCCAGCCGGTCGAGGCTGCCGATAAAGTCGGTACTTTCCTCGCAGCGGGTCTCGATTTTGACAATTCCGGACTGTGCCAACTGGTCTTTAAGCTTTCCCAGGTATTTTTCCACTTCCTCCGCTTCGTTTTCCCGCTCGTACACATGGTAGAGTACGATGCGGGCTTCATACTGGCCGGTAAGCATCTGGGCGGCATACTGGGCAGCATTGTTGGCTACCTGGGAAAAGTCGGTGGGAACAATAACGGTCATCATAAAATGTGGTTTGGAGCACCCAAGTTAGTAAATAAACGCTCCTTTCGGTATGATTTTGAGCAGCTTATCCGGGTGAGGGGGAAATGGATCTTTTTTGTGTACAAAACGTGTACAACCGGGCCCTTCGGGTTCGTTAAAATAGGGTAGAGAGTGCCTTCATTAGATTATATTTGCCGCTACTAAAAAGCTGAAGAGTGCGACTAAAGTCTCTGGAAATCAAGGGTTTTAAAAGCTTTGCCGATAAAACCATTGTCCATTTTGATGAAAACATCACCGGTATCGTGGGCCCGAACGGTTGCGGAAAAAGCAATATCGTGGACAGCATCCGCTGGGTGATCGGCGAGCAGAAGATCTCCCACCTCCGTTCAGAAAACCTGGAAAGTCTGGTGTTTAACGGCTCAAAAACCCGCTCGGCCTCCGGCCTGGCCGAGGTGAGCCTGACCTTTGATAATACCCGGAATCTCCTTCCCAGCGAGTTCGGCACCATCACCATTACCCGCAAGTTTTACAAAAGCGGCGAAAGTGAATACCGCCTCAACGACGTGCAGTGCCGGCTCAAGGATATCCAGAACCTGTTCATGGATACGGGCATTTCCACCGATTCCTATGCCATCATTGAACTGGGCATGGTGGACGACCTGATCAAGGACAAGGAAAACAGCCGCCGCCGGATGCTGGAACAGGCCGCAGGCATCTCCATCTACAAAACCCGGAAAAAGGAAGCCAAACAAAAGCTGGATGCCACCGAACAGGACCTGGCGCGGATCGAAGACCTGCTCTTCGAGATCAACAACCAGCTGAAAAGCCTGGAGAACCAGGCCAAAAAAGCCCAGAAATATTACGAGATCAAGAAGGATTACCGGGAAGTGAGCATCGAGCTGGCCAAGGCCGCGCTGGAAGGCTTTAACGTAACCTTTAAAGACCTGAATGACCAGTACGAGCGGGAATCCGAAAAACGGATCACCCTGGAAACGGCCATTGCCACCGAGGAAGCGGCACTGGAAGGGGAGCGGGCCGCTTTTATCGAGCGCGAACAGGAACTGCATACATTGCAGCAGGGCTTCAACGAGCTCGTGCAGCAGGTACGCACCCGCGAAAACGAAAAGAACCTGGCCAGCCAGCGCCTCCAATATCTCCGCGAACGCGAAACGAACCTGTCCGGTTTCCTGGACCGGGCCGGCGGGCAAATCGCCGGAATTGAGGAAAGCATCCAGTTTACTCAGATGCAGATCGGTGAGGAAGAAGGGGCCCTGGATGGACTGACCGGCCAGCTGGAAACGCTCCAGGATGAAGTGGCCGACCGCCGGCAGGTGCTCGACGAACACCGCGCCTCCCTGAATTCGCTGCGGGCCTCTTACCAGCAGGTACAGCGTCAGCAATTCGATGCCGAGAAAAAAGTAGCCATCGCCGATACCTCCATACAGAATTTTGAGCGGGCCATCCACCAGATCGAAGAAGAACGGAAAAACCGGGAGGCGCAGGTGGGCCAGCTGGAACAGGAAAAGGAAGCAAAGGAAAAGCAGCTGCACCTGAAAGAACTGGACCTGGAGCAACTGCAACAGCACCATGAAAATACAAAAGAGCAGATTCTGCAGACCCAGTCGGTGCTGGAAGGACTGCGCGGCCGGCTGGCCGATGAAAACCGGAAGCTCGATGCCAAGCGCAACGAGCACGACCTCCTTAAAAGCCTGATCGACAAGATGGAAGGGTACCCGGAAAGCGTAAAGTTCCTCCACAACAATGCCGGCTGGAACCATACCGCACCGATCCTTTCCGATATCATCTACGTAAAAGAGGAGTTCCGTGCCGCCGTGGAAAACGTGCTGGAGCCCTACCTGAACTATTACGTGGTGGCCAATGTGCAGGAAGGCCTTCAGGCCGTTCACCTGCTGGATAACCACAAGAAAGGGAAAGCCAACTTTTTCCTGCTGGATGCCGTGCGCACGGGTGGCTACGAGCGCGGCTACCAGCCCGAAGGCACGATGGCCGCCATGGATGTGATCGAAGTGGACGCCCAGTACCGCCAGCTGGCAGAGCAGCTGCTGGGCAACGTATTTATCGCCAACGATGAATCGGCCCTGACCAACAGCAACGGCTCCATCATACTGGAAAAGAACGGTAAGTACGTTAAAGGAAAATACACCCTCAGCGGAGGTTCCGTTGGCCTGTTCGAAGGAAAGCGGATCGGCCGGATGAAGAACCTGGAAAAGCTGCAAAAGGATATTGCCGCCCAAAAAGCAGTGGTTGAAGAGCTGGCTGCCCAGATCCAGGCCCGCCAAAATGAAGTGGTGGCGTTTAATGCCGACCTGAAAGAGAACGTGATCCGGGAAACCGAGCGGGAGATCCAGCAGCTGAACAACCAGCTCTTCGGGCTGCAGAACAAGCTGGAGAACCTGCACCAGTCGCAGGCCAACAGCAGCAAGCGGCTCGAAGATCTTCAGATCCAGCTGCGGCAGACATCATCCGGTACGGAAAACGTCCGGAGCGAATTGGCCATCCTGAGCGAGCAGCTGTCCGATTACGGCAGCCGGCTGCAAAGCGTGGAAGCGGAATACCGCAACGTGGAGATCGCCTACAATGAGATCAATGCCCAGTACAATAACGTGAACCTGCAGCTGACGCGTCAGCAAAGCAAGATCAATTCGCTGAAGCAGGAACTGCAGTTCAAAACCAACCAGCTGAACGACCTGCACCTGCAGGTGGAATCGAACTCGAAGCAGCTGACGGAGACAGCTGCCAGCATCGACAAGTCGGCCGATGAACTAAAGGAAATTGAAGAAAGCCTTTCCGAACTGATGCGCCGCCGCGGTCAGGAAGAACATACGCTCAACGAAACCGACCAGGCCTATTACCAGCTGCGTAACCAGCTGAACGCCAAGGAAAGCGAACTCCGGCATACGGTGAAGGAAAAGGATATGGTGGAACAGCTGCTTTCCGCCATTAAGGAAAAACTCAGTGAGGTAAAGCTGAATCTGGCGGGCATGAAGGAACGCCTGAACGTGGAATTCCGCATCAACCTGGAAGACATCCTGGATGAAGCCCGCACCTCGGAAACACCGGTGGAGGAACTCCAGGAAAAAGCCGACCGGATGAAAAAGCGCCTGGAGAACCTGGGCGAGGTCAACCCGACTGCCATTGAAGCGTTCGAGGAGATGCGGAAGCGCTACGAATTCATCGTGGAGCAGAAGAACGACCTGGTTACTGCCAAGCAAAGCCTGCTGCAGACCATCGCTGAAGTGGAAACCACGGCCAACCAGAAATTCCTGGATACGTTCAACCAGGTGCGCGAGAATTTCCAGAAAGTAT
>DATAGL010000629.1:0-2016 GCA_036263755.1 Chitinophagaceae bacterium
AGCGGTAATCATCGGCGTCTTCCTTCGTTCGGATGGCATAAGTGGTACCCGTAGCTTCGTCGTAGCCGCGGGTTTGCTGCACCACCTGTCCGCCGCTTTCGATGATGCCGATGAGCCGGTCCCGCTCATGCTCGATCGCCTTTTTAATAAAGCGGATGGAATTGAGGTTCTTGATCTCCACCTTTGTCCCGAGCTCCGTTGCGCCCCGGGGCCGCACGGAAATATTCACGTCGCAGCGCAGGCTGCCCTGCTCCATGTTACCGTCGCATACGCCGAGGTGGCGCACCAGCGAGCGCAGCTCCGATACATACGCGAACGCTTCTTCCGCGCTGCGGAGGTCCGGTTCGGTAACGATCTCCATCAGCGGGGTGCCGGCCCGGTTGTAATCGATGAGGGAGGCGCCGCTTTCGTGGTGCAGGCTCTTGCCGGCGTCTTCCTCGATGTGAATGCGGTTGATGCGGATGCTCCGCTCCCCGGCACCCGTAACAATGTCCAGGTGTCCGTTGATGCAGATGGGCGTGGTATGCTGGGAGATCTGGTATCCTTTGGGCAGGTCGGGGTAGAAATAATTCTTGCGGGCGAAATAATTCCTTTTTACGATGGTGCAGTTGCAGGCCAGGCCAAGGCGGATGGCCAGCGCGATGGCCCCTTCGTTCATCCGCGGCAGGGTGCCGGGATGGGCCAGCGAAACGGCACTTACCTGTGTATTGGGCGCGCTGCCGAAGACCGTGCTGTCGCCGCAGAACAGCTTCGTTTCGGTAAGCATCTGGGCGTGCACTTCCAGGCCTACCACGATCTCGTATCGGTCGGTATTCATCCGGGCAAAAATAGACTATTTGCCCAGCGGTAAAAGCAAAAGCCCCGCTAAAAAGCGGGGCCGGTTCTATGCATGTGAGAAAATATACACGTCAGAGATCAGCGGTCTTCAGCCGGCGGGGTACGCGTACCTCGATGGTTTGCGTTTTGCCGCCGCGCAGCACTTTGAAGTTCATGGTGGCCTTTTCGCGGCTGGAGCGCACGGCACGGGTCAGCTGGTCCACACCGGCAATTTCGGTATCATCCACACCGGTGATCACGTCGCCTTCCTTCAGGCCGGCCTTGGCCGCGTTGCTTTCTTCATCCACTTCCAGCACTTCCACGCCTTTCCCGTCTTCGCTGTCCTGTACCGACAGGCCCAGCTTCGGAGCGCCGCCGCCCCAAACGTTCACGCCCGGGAATTCACCGTGAAATTCAGGCGTTACAGGCGACATGGCGCGGGGAGGCGTAAAGGTGTTGAAGCGAACGCCTTTCCATTTGCCCAGCTCGGCGGTAACCTTTTGCTCCTTGCCGTTGCGCAGGAAGGTAATATTGGCTTTTTCACCCGGCTTGTGCTTGCGGATGGCTTTTGTTACGTCGTCGGTGTCGTCAATTTCCTGGTCGTCGATGCGGGTGAGCACGTCGCCTTCTTTCAGGCCGGCCTTTTCGGCTGCGCTTTCATCGTTCACCGATACGATCCGGGCACCCTTGTCGTCGCTTTCGGTTACCACACCCAGCATGGCGCGGTTCTCGTCTTCCGTGAACAGGGAAATGGCATCATCGTCCATGTTAAAAGTCCAGCCGCCGCGGGGACCGGTAGCCGAAATCACGGCGTTTACGTCCTTGATCTTATGCCGGCGTACGGTTACGCCCTCCTGCACCACGGCACGACCCCGGTTGCTCTCCACGACCTTGCCGTTAACGATCACATTATCGCCTTTGATTTCAACCACCGTTTTCTCATCCGGATCACCCGTGCGGGTTATGATGATCTGCTCCATTTCCTTCTTCGCCTTTTCCTTCTCTTTCTCTTTATCCTTCGCATCCTGCGCGAGCAGGGCGGTTGGTACGGTCAGGAGGAATGCTCCTGCAATGGCCCACTTTTTCATTGCGTACTGTTTCATAAGCTGAATGATTAAATAACTACGTTAAGTTTCGTAATTCAAATATAGAACGCAATTTTGAATTACGAAAACTTTCGCAATTGTTAAATCCGCCCTG
>DATAGL010000630.1:0-2438 GCA_036263755.1 Chitinophagaceae bacterium
TCCGGACTTAGGCCAAATACCGGAGGGAATTGTATAGGTGCTTCGCTAAAAAGAAGCATCATTTTCGGAAGGCCATGAGATAGCATGAGGCCGGCTATTCCGATTCTAAGGACCAGCAACAAAACATCTGTGTTGAGGGCCTGATCCGTTGGAGTCAGCTTTTTCATCAGTTTGTGCATGTTTAAGGGTTAGGGTTGGACGAATTCGCCATCTGCTTTGATGCGGACTTCATCACTTACCATGGGAGCCGGAAACTTATCGCCTACACCAAAGTCGGAACGCTTGATGGTGCCACTCACCTGGAACCCGGCCGTAGCTTTCTTGTTCATCGGGTGCTCAATGGTTCCTTTGTAGAAAAGGTCCATAGTCACCGGCTTGGTCACGCCATGCAGAGTCAGGTTGCCGGTCAGCTTATACTGGTTTTTGCCGGCAGGCTTCAGGCCCGTGCTTTTAAATGTCAGGGCCGGATACTTTTCGGCATCAAAAAAGTCGGGGCTTTTCAGGTGGTTATCCCTTTGGTCTACACGGGTGTCAATGGATGCGATTTTTGCGGTCAGCTCGAACTGGGCATCGGAGAAATCCGGTTTGGAGGTAGTGACCTTGACGTCAAAATCATTGAATGTTCCGGACACGTCAGAGATGCCCAGGTGGGTTACCGTAAATGCAAGCTGGGAATGGGCGTCATCATTTTGCCAGCTGTGAACAGCCGTGAATGCGGTGAATACAGTGAATGCGGAAAGGATAAAGGCTAACTTTTTCATGTTTTTTGTTTTTGAGTTGTTGCGTGATTTATAAAGCGACTTATTAGTTGTGCAGGATTTTCCAGCCGGCCAGCCAGTTGTAGCCGTGCTTCATGGTCAGTTGCATCAGCAGCAGCTGCATACTTTCTAAGGTTCTGCTTACAGTCAGATCGCCCGCAATGATCGGGTTAAAGCCTGCTGTACTGACCAGTTCGGAGGCTGTTTGAAGGGCTTCCTCGTTGTTGCCGGCAATAAAAGCATCTACCTGCTTTCCATCGATAACGGGTGTGGCAAAGTCGGCGGCAAAGGTGGTGTTGAAGGCTTTCACCACTTTGGAGTTCGGCAGCAGCTTTTGCAATTCCTCCGCTGCGCTCGTATCCGGGGCCGTGGCCAGGCCGCTGAAGGTTTCATTCAAAGGATTGGATATGCTGATGACTACTTTTTGGTTGGCAAATTCTTTTACTTTGACGGCCACCTCTCTTTCGGATGCATAAGGAACAGCGGCAATAATAATGTCCGCTTCCCAGCAGGCCTCCGCAGAACAACTGATTCCTTCCACGTCCGCTGTAGGATGGCTGCTGAGGATGTCGCTAACCAGCGCTTGTACCTTTTCAGGTTTATTGGAGTGTAGGAGAAGCCGGTAATTGCCTTTGGAAAGGCTTTTTGCAAGGGCAGAGCCCATATTTCCTGAAGCTCCTATGATTGCTATGGTTTGTTTTGTGCTCATTGTGATTGCATTAGAGAACACAAAACTACGCAGGTGGGGTGCCCGGCGCCAATGCGTTTGGACAAGAAATATGGTTGCTTTCAGGCAAAGAAAAGCATTGACTTTTGTCAATGCTTCTGTTGGCTTCCCGCTATTTTTTACTATTGATACGGCTCCTTACCCGGCTCAGGGTTTCCGGGGAAAGGCCCATAAAGGAGGCAATCATATGCTGCGGCACCCGCTGAAACAGATGTTGATGCATCTGGGTGAAAGTTTTGTATCGTTCTTCCAGCGGAAGGCTGATCATACTGGTCATGCGCTGTTGCAGTGCCATATAGGCATTGGTGACGGTAATGCGCGCATAGGTTTCATATTTGGGCAGCCTTTGCAGAAGCTCATCGTGCGCCGCTTTGCTGGTCAGCACCAGCTCGCAATCCTCCAACGCTTCTATATTGAGAGAAGCGGGTTCTTGTTTCATAAAACTGGGCAAGTCGCTGATGGACCACCCTTCCAAAGCAAAGGCTGTGATGTGTTCGTCGCCTTTTTCATCCAGCACATAGGCTCTCATAGCGCCTTTTACCACAAATGCAGAATACTTGCAAACATCGCCTTCCTGAAGAAAATATTGCTTTTTGCGCAACTTTTTGGGTATAAGGTATTGCTTTATAAGATCTTCTTCTTCCGGGGTCAGGGAAACTTTTTGGTTGAACGTCTGGAAGAATAGCTCATACATGTCAATAGAAGGTTTATGGTGAAAGCTACAAAGATGATTATAAATTGTAGAATTAGTAGCGGCTGCTCTTTTTCTTCATCAGCTCGCCTGTCCTGAAATGTGGCAGCATATAAATAGTATGAAAAGGGGAAAGGTAAGCAGTAGTCCAAGGGTGCACCTTACCTATAAGTGGTTGAAGTTGAATGGCAAAAATCGAGTCATCATCTAAATGTAGGCACATCGGTATAAAATGCTTTTTTCTTGTGCCCCAGGATTCATC
>DATAGL010000631.1:0-1684 GCA_036263755.1 Chitinophagaceae bacterium
CCTGGGTTACTTCCGGGCTTCCGATGATGCAAGGGTAGAGGATTATGACAGTGCCGCGGGTAAGTTTATGATCAACAGCAGCCTTTCCCAGGCCAATGAAAGGGAACAGTTCAGTTATACGCCTTCGGTGATGCTGGGAAAAAGTTTTAACCGGTCCGATGAGGGGGCCTGGAAGAGCCTGCACATCCAGTTCCGGGTGCTGAACGATTTTCAGTCAGAGCGCAACCGGTCCACGCAGGCCAAGCGCAACCTCGACCGCAGCTTTCAATTCTTCCGGTTTGAGGGGAACCTGGGCATGCAGCACCATATCCAGAACAGGTACCAGTACCACCTGGGCCTCAATTACGGGAAAAGTTATGATTACCCGGAGGTGGACCAGCTGTTTACACTGGTAGACGATATCAATGTATATGATATCCGGGTGGGTAACCCGCGGCTGCGCAACATCGTGCACCACCGGATGAACCTGAATGCCGGTTTCAATACGCAAAATCCCAATTCTTTGTATGTATGGAACGGGGGAATCGGCGGGAGCTATAACCGGTCGCTGCACCCGGTTACGGACAGCGTCATCAATGATCCTTCCGGCAAAAGAACCGCCTACCTCGTAAATGCGGACCGGAGCAGAACCCTCGGGCTGAATGTGAACATGAACATCTCCCGGCGTTTCCGGAAAAACAACCTGCAGCTGATGTATAACGTGATGCATCAGTCCGGAACGGTTCCGAATTACCTGGATGGCCTGTACAACACCAGTGAAACGGTCAACACCTTCCACCAGGTCACCCTCCAGTTTTCCCTGAAGTCCCTGCTGGTGCTGAAGCTGGAACAATCCATCCAGCAGTTCCGGGCGAAGCAGCAGGCTGCCGGTCTCCGGTCCTTTACGAATCACACGAACAGTACAAAGCTGGGTGTGGTACTGAATCACCCGGAGCGGTTATCCTTCAGCAGCACGGTGGACCTGGTGGATAATGCAGCCGCCGGCAAGCCTTTTGTACTTTGGAATGCATTTGCGTCGTACCGGTTCCTGAAACAACAGGGGGAACTGAAAGCTTCGGCTATGGATGTGCTGAAACAGTACCGGAATATTTCCGCCGGTGCGGATGCATTCGGAACCACCACGCAGATCACGAACGGCCTGCAGCAGTATTTCCTGCTCACCTTTGCGTACTACCCGCGCAGGTTTGGAAAAACGGAACTCCGCAGGCGGGAACCGGCCTATTGAGCAGGTGCCCTCCGGGCTCCTCCGGCATTACAGCACCATATAAAGCAACGGTGTAACCATCTGGCAAGTACGGAATTGATTCACTTGAAAGGCGCTCCCGGGCGTGCATGTGGGCCAGTACCGGCCTAAAACCTGCCTGTTGGCAGTAGAAGAGGCAGAAACGACCTGCCCAACCCGAATCGACCCGTAAATGCTTCAGCGGGCCAAAGGAAAGGCAGGCATGCATAAAAAGGACAGCATACATAGCCTCCGGCACGCTTAGGACACTCATTTACCGGAAGGCGGGACGGATAGAAAGTTCAATCAGGAGGCCTTTGGGCCATAAGAATGGGGCTCCCATTATGCTTTATGCCCATGACGGCCAGTTTAGGATTAAAACCACGCCGGATTTGCTGAAAGGGTGTGAGGCGGTCTTGCGTATTTTGGGTTGCCCATCGGCAAAACTTGCGTATTTTGGGT
>DATAGL010000632.1:0-2088 GCA_036263755.1 Chitinophagaceae bacterium
CCAAACCGGCTTGCCGGGATGGAAAGGACAAGCCCTGCGAACCATTGATCCATCCAGTGGGGAAACCGGTTACCGGCCTTCATGGAAACTACCCTGCCCTGTTTCCTACTGCTTCGCGCATCAATCCTACTGCTTCACCCCGGCGCCCCTTGCCTCCGCTTGCCTGCACCTGTTTCTTCGTGTTCTCAACCAAAAAGAAAAACAATGAAAGCCCCCCTTTATATTTTGCTGCTGCTCCTGCTCTGCTCCCCGGCCCGCTCCCAGGGGCACAAAAAGACGCCCCTGCAGGAAAAGCGGCTGTCCTGCACCTTCAGCTTTGATGCCCGGACCTACGCCTTTCCCTTTCCCACCGGGAAAGCACTTTTTTCCGCCCGTGGATTTTCGTTGGGCGCGGGCTTTAACTGGAAGCGGAATGCCGCCCTCCGGCAACAGTTTACAGCAGGCGTTCACTACGCGGGGCGCCAGGGCATTGCCCGCCAGCTGGCAACAGCGCTCCAGTATTACCCGGTGCGTCAGCCGGGATGGAAAGCCGGTCTATCCATAGGAGCCGGGTACCAGGTGCTGACGTCCGGCACCACCGGATGGCAGCAGGAAGAAGGCGCCTGGAACCCCCGGCGCAACAGGGCCGGCCATTTTTTCCTGCCGGCCGGCATCCACCTGCAGGTCAAAGCCTATGAAAGCAGAACCCTCATCCTGGCCCCCAGCCTCTCCTGCCAGGTGCAGGCCCTCTACCGGTTTGTCCCCAACCAGCTCCTCGTGCCCCAAACCGTCCTGTCCATCGGAACCCACCTTACCATCAAATAAAACCAAAACAATGAAAAAGACGCTTCTCGCCCTTTTTGTGGCCATCCTCCTGTCCGCCTGTACCAAAAGTCCGCTGCCCGATCCGGCCACCGGAAAAGATCCCATCGAAACCGGGAACCATCCCAAAGGAGATTCGCTGCAGCGCCTCCTGAAAAAACACCTGGCCAAGGGCCTGCCCGGGGCGGTAATCGCTATCAAAGACGGCCAGGGGCAATGGACCGGCGCCGGCGGCTTCGCCCGCATGGAAGACGGAACCCGCATGCACGGCGGCATGCTGCAGATCGGCCGGAGCATCACCAAGATCGTTACCGCCACGGCCATCATGCAACTGAAGGAAAAGGGCCGTATCGTACTGGACGCACCGATACGCACCTACCTGCCGGAAAACCTGAAGCACTTGGTTCCGCAAACCGGCACCGTAACCGTGCGCATGCTGCTGAACCATACATCGGGGTACAACGAATACGTGGACCTGCCGGAATTCCAGCAGCGCTGGCTGGACAACCCGCTGACGACCTGGTCGGAAAATGAGCTGCAGCGCCTCATCCGCAAACGGTGCCTCCTGCTCTTTGAACCCGGTACCGATTACCGCTATTCCAACATCAACTATTACCTGCTGGCGCAAATACTGGATCAGGTCACCGGCAAGCCCCACGGCCACTGGTTCCAGCAGCACATTTTCAACCCGCTGGGCCTGCAGGACATGTATTACAAACATTCGCCCGGCTACCCGGATTACCGCAACCGCCCGGACTTCTACTATCCCCGCTTCGACAACGGCGTACTGGAGAACAATACCGCCGCTACCCTGGCCTGGGAAAAAAGCGAGGAGTACGGAACGGTAGGCCTGGTGGCCACACCGGACAACTACCTGCGGCTGCTGCAGGGGCTTGTAGAGGGCCGGCTGGTGAATGCCGCCTCGCTTGCCGAAATGAAGCAATGGGTGCAGGGCAGCGGCTCTTCGGAACCGGACTACGGCCTGGGACTCAGCTACTGGGGTTACGGCAGCAAGCCTAATTTCGGCCACGATGGAGACGGCATTGGCTGCCACACCATTTTGTTATACTTTCCCGGCAGCCAAACCTACCTGTTTCTGGCAGTAAACGCACCGATCGTCTTTGGCGGCCGGATGCAGCAGATCATCAGCGAGTTTCAGAATGAAACAGGGAATTACCTGGCCTCCTTTTAATACTGCGGGTCCCGGCAGCCAGCGTCCTGGCTGCCGGCCCTCCCGTACCCTCCACCGGAACGGAGTGATCATGAACGAACGCAAAAATAAATGGC
>DATAGL010000633.1:0-2631 GCA_036263755.1 Chitinophagaceae bacterium
GCCGCATCCGGTGCGCGAAAAACTTTTATGTATACGTTTGCGGTCTGCCGGTTTGCCCGTTTGCCGGTTGATTCCCATTGCCCAAGAATCTTTACCTGGAATGAATCGGTAACATGCAAACGTGCAAACCGGCAAACGCAGATACAACACCTCCACTGAAATAGGACGCACTCCGCTCCAAACCCCAAACGCCAACCCCCAATCTTTCTCCGTATATTACTTTCCAAACCGAGCCATTGTCCGAACCACACACTATGCTGACCCAGTCCATTACACCGGAGCAGATGCTGCTTGCCCTCGAGCATTCCTTCGACCAGGTGGTGGGTTACGACCGCGACCTCCGCATTATCTTCTGGAACAAAGGGGCCGAAGACTGGTTTCGCATTCCGCGCGAACAGGCGATCGGCAAGCACATCCTCGAACAGTTTCCCCTGCTGAAGGATGACCCGCGCCTGGAATACCTGCACCGCGTCCTCGCCGGCGAAACCTTTCACCTGCAGCAAGAGCGGGGTCTCTTCCGCGAGGTGTATTACCAGCAACGGATGCTGCCGATGCGCGATGCTGCCGGGGCGGTAACGGGCGTGCTGGTGATCGCCCGCGACCAGACCGAAGAAACCCTGCAGGCCCGCGAGCTCGAAAAGCTGAACCTGCAGCTCCGGGCCCAGAACATCCTGCTGGAGGAACGCACCCGGCTGGCCGAAGCCGTTTCCAATGCCAGCACCGACTTCATTACCGTGCTGGATAAAGACCTGCGCTACATCAGCGTCAATAAGGCGTACGAAGACTATTTTTACCCGCGGCAGGGCAGCGTGATCGGCAGGCATTACCTGGAAGTGTATCCTTTCCTGGAAGACACATACCAGTACGAGGCGGTGCTCAAAGCCCTGGGCGGCGAGCCGCAAATCCTGCGCAACCAGTCGTATACATTGAAAGAAGGTTCCTGCGATTTCTACCTCTGGCCCCTGGGCGGCGAGCACGAAGAGGTGTCCGGGGTGCTGATCGTTGTGCAGGATACCACGGAACAGCATAAGGCCATCAATCAGCTGAATGCCCTGAATGAAGCGCTGGAAGAAAAGAACCGGCAGCTGCATCAAAAGAACCTGGAGCTGGAAACTCTTACCCATATTGCTTCTTCCGATATCCTGGAATCCGTGGGCAAGGTACAGGCCCTGGCCGGCTTCCTGTCCGAACGGGATGGAGCCCTGCTTTCCGATGCCGGCCGCGAGTACCTGAAGCGGCTGCAGAAATCAGTGGTCAAGGTAAAGGACCTGCTGCTCGGGCTGAACTTTTACCATCAGCTGCAGCAGGATACGGACCGCAAAGTTTCCGTTGACCTGAACGCGCTCCTCCGCAAGGTGCGCGACAAAGCGCAGGAGGTCTGCCCGACGCTTCATTTTACCTGCACCCACCTGCCGCCTATTACGGGCCATGAGGCTCAGCTGCAACAGCTGTTTGAAGAGCTGGTCGGCAATGCCGTCAAGTTCCGCCGCCCCGGCAACCTGCTGCAGGTGCACCTGGCCCACCGGGTCATCAGCCGGCCGGCTGGCGGAGAGGGCATGAAGCGGTTCCGCCAGTTCACCCTTTCCGACAATGGCATCGGGTTCGACCCCGCACTGAAGGATAAAGTGTTCCAGCTCTTCTATAAAATACACGGAAATTTCGAGAACCCGGGCAAGGGGCTGGGACTGCCCGTCTGCCGGAAGATCGTGGAGCAGCACGGCGGCACGATCGAGGTGGTTAGTGACCCGGGGCGGGGAACGGTAGTGATCATGGAATTCCCCGGGTAAGTTTTCATAAGGGCACGGATCAGTTAACCTTGTTATGGACTTGCCGGACGGATCAGGCAAAAATGTTCACCAGCACAAACAGCATGATCACCAGGGCGATGACCCGGATCGTGGTGCGGGTGGTGTGCGAATTCAATACTTTGGACATGAGGGTGGTGTTTTTCTTGCGGTGCCGCAAAGCTCCGTCAATCGGGGATTTTCGCCCCTTGTTTATAGATGAATGCCGGAAAATTTTCGGTGAATGCGGGAAAGGAAAGTTTGAATGTTCACGGGTTCGCAAGTTCACGGATGAATCGGAGTAATGAGCCGGTTTGCCCGTTTGCTTGTTTGCCCGTTTGCGGTTCTTCGCTGGTCCCGAGTATACTTTCCGGCAGCATCCATTGGGTCGAAACGGGCAAACTTGCAAACCCCCACTCGTATCCCAACCGGACTCGTGAACGTGTGAACTTGTAAACACCGCGACGGTCCGGTACTTCTGCCTTATTTCGAACCCCGTTCTGCTTTATCTTGCGTCCATGTCAGACGCATTGAACATCGCCGAATTCCTGGAGCCGCTGAACCTGGGAGCGCTGTCGGGCGACGCCGGGTACCGGGAAGGGCAGATCGGCCGGGCGATTGCCGCTTACGAAGAAGAGTTTCCTGACCTGGAAGAGGCCGACATCGTACTGCTGGGATGCGGGGAGCAGCGCGGCGCCATGCAGCTCCACCACAGCGTCGCCGCCGATGCCGTGCGCAGTGCCTTTTACAACCTGTACTACTGGCACCACGACATCCGCCTGGCCGATGTCGGCAACATCAAGATCGGGAAAAGCCTGGGCGATACCTATGCCGCGCTGAGGATTGT
>DATAGL010000634.1:0-4044 GCA_036263755.1 Chitinophagaceae bacterium
AAGGTAGCTGTACTGCAGGCTGGACTTGAACGCCTTGTAGCGCCACTGGGAACCGAGCTTCAGGTTGAGCGTCGGGATGAACTCCACTTCCTTGCCCTTCACGTTGCTGTAAGGGCTTTCGATATAGCGTGAGTGGATAACGGCCGTATTGGCAAACAGGCTCCAGTCGCGGTCTTCCCGGGCCCGCTTCAGCGCTTTGGGAATGTTCAGCTCCAGGTACGACTCCACGCCCGCGATCCAGGCCTTGCCCACGTTGGTGCGCAGCTTGATCAGCGTATTCTCGCGCCATACCTCGCCGATCCGCTTGCCGTACAGCATCGAAAAAAGGCTGATGTCGTAATTGAACACGTCGCGCAGGTTGCCGCGCAGGCCGAGGTCGCCGCTGAAGCCCTTCTCATCGGCGATCTGCGGGTCTACCTGCAGGGTCGGGTTGGTGATCCGGATATCGTTGAACGTAACCGAGCGGTAGTTCTGGGAAATGTTGCCGTATACTTCCAGGTAGTCTTTCGGCTTATAGGAAACGCCCACGCCCAGCAGGACAAAACTCCGGGGATTCACCCGCTGTTCCTCTGTGGCTTTGTTGTTGATGATGTTGCCGGCCAGGTCGCGCTCCGGGGAACGGTAAAAGCCTTTGGCCAGGGTGCGGATGTATTCATACCGGATGCCGGGGGTAACGGACCAGCGGCTGTTCAGGTAAAAGATCTGCTCGGCGAACAGGGAGGCGTTGTGGTTCGGAAAGCGGTAGTCGGAAAGCACGAGGCTGTCCACCGGGAAGCCGAACTCGGCACCCCGCCCCTTGGCGTTGCCGAAGCCCTGCCGGCTGTGGTTGTAGCCCCGGTAGAGGCGGCCGCCCAGCAGCAGTACGTTGTCTTTCTTCAGCCAGCTGTAATGATGCACGAAACGGGCTTCGGCCCCTACGTTTTGAAAATCGCCCCGGATCATTTCCCGCTCGGTGCCGTTGTCTACGCTGGCCGGCCGCGCGGGGCGGAAGCCCAGCGACTGCCGGTTGGCCAGCAGGGCAAAAGAGCGCAGGTTCAGGCGGGTAGCCTTGCTGAATTCATGCTCCCATTCCAGGTCCAGCAGGTTCCAGTTGACCGAGAACCAGTTGCGGCTGCGGTTGCTCTGGCGCGGGTTCTCGCGGAACATCGCGTCGGTGAGGCCGCCGGGCTGCTGGGCCAGGTAATCCATATGTGTTACTTCAATCCCTACGTGGCTGTTTTCCTTGTAATCGTAATGCAGGTCGAAATAGGCGGTTTTGGCGTCGAACTTTGAATTCGGGCGGAAGCCGTCGCCCCGCTTGTATTGGAAGAAACTGTAGGAATTCCATTTGCCGGCGCGAAAATCAACGCTGTTGAAGGTGGCCAGGTAACCGTAGGAGCCGGCCGTATTGCGGCTGACCACCTCTACCCCGTCGGTGGTGCGGGGCTGCTTCATCTGGAAGTTGAGCAGTCCGCCGAACTGAGTACCGTACTGCAGCGAGGCAGCGCCCCGTACGATCTGGATGCGGCGCAGGGCCTCCACCGGCGGCGTATAGTAGCTTTCGGGGTAGCCGAGCGCGTCGGCGGCAATGTCGTAGCCGTTCTGGCGCACGTTGAAGTTCGCCGTCCGGTTGGGGTCGAGGCCGCGGCCGCCGATGCTGAGCTGGAGGCCCGCACCGTCGTTCTCGTAAATATTGAGGCCGGCCACTTTGCTGTATACCTGCCGGGCATTGTTGGTGGAGAGGTTGGCGGTCAGTTTTTCGGTGAGGATGACCTCGGACTTTTTGCCGGCGAAGATGGAAAAGCCGTCCACGTTCCGCAGCCGGGTAAAGCCAAAGCCGGTGCGCAGGTCCCGGACGGTGACGTCCTGCAGGCTCTTTATTTTTTGCTCGAGCAGGATCGTTACCTCGACGTCCCGGTCGGTAAGCTGCACGGCGGTTTCCTGTTCGGTGTATTCGGGGTGCCGGACCACCAGGGTGTAGCGGCCGGGGGCCAGGGAGCGGATGATGAAAGCGCCGTCGCGGCCGGCGGCGTAGGACGAATCGCCCAGGCGGACGGTGGCTTCGAGTCCGGCCCCGTTCCTGTCTTTAACCGCGCCCCGGATAGCATACTGCGCCTGCAGGCTGCAGGAAAACAGTAAGAGCACCAGGAGTTTACAAACCTTGTAGGTCATCGCTGAAGGGAATAATCCAGTTTTTATGTTTGAACGATTCTTTTTCGGCAGCCAGGTTCACGGCAGAATCGATAAAAAGCCGGCTCGGCCGGCCGTTCAGGCTTACATAATCTTCCACGTACACTGCCGGATCCTTCCAGCCCCGGGCCCGGTAATCGGCGGCCAGGTGGTGGGCGAACTGCAGGATCATATCGGGCTGAAAGCTCATCTGCTTTTCCTGCAGGGGCGTCAGGTATTCCCAGTTGTTCACCTGCACTTTCCGGCCCGTAAGGGGTTCTTTTACGGTGAAAACGGCGTAACCCGTCTTTTCCATCAGCATCACCCGCCAGGAAAAACGGTAGCCTTCTTCGGTCCAGAACAGTTCTCCGGGGTACATAGCATAGCGGAAGGGCAGGAACAGCTGCACCACCACGAACACGGCCAGAAAGACCCGGAGGGCTTTCCCCGCCCGTTTTCCGGGTGCAAAGGTAACCGGTGCCGGGGCGAACGGCTTACGAATTCGGAAAATTAAACGAAGGCGGTCAACAATCACCTGATGAAAATCAGCCGGGAAAAAAATCAGCGCGGAAGCGATCATGATGTACGGAAACATACCGATCGGGAACAGGATGGCCGTCAGTACATGAAAGACCACCACGGCGAGGAAGGCCCAGGGACGCGACTTTTTCCAGCTGAGCCAGAACGGGATCGTCAGGTCGTAAAGGCAGCCGAACCAGCTGAACAGGTACGCCACCCACACCTGGTTGAACAGCGGGCCCAGCACCGGGAGGTTGTTCTTCGCCGGCAGCCAGGTGCGCAGGGGCTGGGCTTCGAGCAGCCAGTCGGAATTCAGCTTGGCCAGTCCGGCGTACACATAAAGGATTCCCATCATGACCCGCAGGATGTCTACCGTATACCGGGGCACGTGGGTATAGGACCGTTTCCGGCGCCAGGCATCCACGCTGAAGGCGGTATGGGCGGGCAGGAATACGAGCAGGAGGCAGATGAGGGAAACAAAATAGTAATGGTTCAGGTAGGTGGTCTTATCCATCAGCTCGATATAGGTAAAGCTGAGGAACAGCAGGGCTGCCGCTACCCGGTACCAGAGCCCGATGGCCACCAGCAGGGCCGACAGGCCGCAGAGGATAAAAAGGCCATATGTATATGGGCCGAGGGGTTTCACCCATTCAAACCCGTAATAGGAAAAGAAGAAAGTAGGACGGATGTAGAGCTCTTCGATCCAGCCTTTGGCCCAGAACCGGAGAAGGCTGCCCAGCAGCAGCAGGGAAAAAACAATCCGGAAAACGATCAGCGGCGCGCTGGAAAGGGTGCTGTCCCGGTACGCGGCCCAGCGGGCGGAAACGGAGGTGCGGACCGGGGCTGCGGGAAGGGCAGCCCCGGTAGCGGCAGAAGCGGCGGTATCGGGCAGGGCACGCGCCATGCCTTAGTCACCGTCGTTATCGGTATAGGATATGGTGATGCCCAGGGCGGAAGCCATATCCACTTTCAGGTACCGGACCTGCTTCTGGAATTCATCATACAGGGCCAGCACGGCGGGACGGTTGTTCACCACCGCATCGTACACGGAATTGCCGAGGGCTGCGGCCTTCGTATCGATCACCCCGAACTGGGTAGCAATGTTGGAGGCCAGGGTGGCGGCGTTGGCGTTGTTCTGACCCAGGGCCTCGAGGTAGCTTTTCAGGCCGGGCCCGTTGGTGCCGTTCAGCCCTTTGCCGTTGTAAAAGTCCGCGCTGGCTTTGAGGGCCGCCCGGGCGAGGTCCGTACCGAAGGTCCGGCTGTAGTAGGCCTCCACTTTTTCAGGGGCCGGGGTGCCGCTCATGACACCGGCCGGAATGGCGTATTTGCCCGAGCGGATAAAGCGCTCGAAATTCATGATGTATTCGTTCACCATCA
>DATAGL010000635.1:0-2201 GCA_036263755.1 Chitinophagaceae bacterium
AAGGTTCTCTTTTTTATTGTTTTGATCCTGCGCCCAGGAAGAATTGCACGCAAAGGCGCCAAGATCCGCAAAGGAATTTATAATCCGTATATACTTATGCACGACCACATATCGTACATCGTACATCATACATCGTACATCGTACCTCACCCCACCCAGCTTCTCACATAATCCTTGTTCTCGATCTCCAGTGCCTGCCGGGTCAGCATCAGGGGATGAAACGTATCGACCATGACAGCGAGCTCTTTTGTTTCTTTCGCGCCGAGGCTTTTTTCCACGGTGCCCGGGTGCGGACCATGAGGTATCCCTCCCGGATGCAGCGTGATCATGCCCCGCGTTACGTTCTTGCGGCTCATGAAATCGCCGTCCACGTAATAGAGCAGCTCATCGGAATCGATATTGCTGTGGTTGTAAGGTGCGGGCACTGCCTGCGGGTGGTAATCGTACAGCCGGGGCACAAACGAGCAGACTACATAATTATGGCCTTCAAACGTCTGGTGTACCGGCGGGGGCTGGTGCACACGGCCCGTGATGGGTTCGAAATCATGAATGGAAAAAGCAAAGGGATAGCAGCACCCGTCCCAGCCCACCACATCAAAGGGATGGCTGGCGTAGTGGATGTTGTACAGCATGCCCTTCTTCTTGGTACGGATGAGGAAATCGCCTTCCTCATCATGTGTTTGAAGATTTACCGGAGGGCGCAGGTCACGCTCACAGAAAGGTGCATGCTCCAGCAGCTGCCCGTACTTGCTCTGGTAGCGTTTGGGAAAGCGCACAGGCGAAAAGGACTCTACAATAAAGAGCCGGTTTTCCGCCGTCCGGAAGTGGATCTGATAAATGGTTCCGCGGGGAATCACCAGATAGTCGCCGTACCCGAAGGTAAGCTCACCGTACATCGTGTGGAGCACCCCGCTCCCTTCGTGGATGAACAGAATCTCATCGGCATCCGCATTTTTGTAAAAATAATCGGTCTGGCTCTGCTGCGGGGCGGCCAGTACCACGTGCACGTCGCTGTTCACCAGGACCGGCACGCGGCTGTTCAGGTAATCGGCCTCGGGCTTTACCTTAAATCCCTCCAGGCTCCGGTGCTGCAGCATCTTTTCTTCTGCGATCTCCGGCATCCTGTTTTCCGGCGGCTCCGTGCGGAGGATGCGGGTAGGCGGATGCACCCGGTACAGCAGGCTGTAATCATTGGAAAAACCTTCGGTGGAAAACAGCTCTTCGGAATACAGGCCCCCGTCGGGCTTCCGGAACTGCGTATGGCGTTTATGGGGAATCGTTCCCAGCGTATGGTAGTACATATGAATCGAAAATTAAACAATGGAGAATTTGATACCCGTGAAGCGGACCGGCAACGGCACTTTTGAAGTTCGTCCCTGTTGCTACTTCCACTGAAATGATCCGGACAAATCAACGGGCCAACTCCAGCGCCACCATAAGGAAATAATATTTCCACCGGCGCTTGTCGATCCAATAGGTAAAGTTGCGGTGCAGGGGCATAGGCAAGTATCGTTGGTTAAAGGTAGGCAATGTTGGGAGTCGACGTTTAAGGTTTAAGGTTTAAGGTTGGATGGAAGGATGGCGGAATGGGTTTGGCGCAGGGCCGAGGAGGAAAAGAAGCTTGAGGGCCTGCCTGTACCGTTTCAGCTGCCGGTGGCATGAGAATATGGAAGAAGCGGCAAAGGCTTAGCTGTAAAACCGGAACAGGCAGTAAGGACCGGGCAAAACTTACCTAAATATTCGTTCCGGATTCAATCCTGTCCAGTATGGCCATGGTGATGCGGCTGATACAGATGAGCCGGCCCAATTCGTCTTTGATTTCGATGGACCAGACCTGTGTACGGTTTCCGAGGTGCAGGGGCCGGGCCGTACCAAACACCCAGCCCTCCCGGACACTACGGAGGTGGTTGGCATTGATATCGAGGCCAACGCAGGATTTACGCTCCGGGTCTATCACCAGGTAAGCAGCAAGGGAACCCAGGGTTTCCGCCAGTGTTACCGATGCACCGCCATGCAGCAGGCCGGCCGGCTGTTTCGTGCGCGCATCCACCGGCATGCGGCCGGACAGGAAATCAGGACCCAGTTCCATCAGCTCGATCCCGATATGCTGCATCATCGTGCCCGGTTCCATCTGCCGCAGGTCGGCGAGCGTGTATGCTTTATGCCAGAGAAACATGAATGATTGACGATTTACGATTGAC
>DATAGL010000636.1:0-4434 GCA_036263755.1 Chitinophagaceae bacterium
TAGGTTCGGAATCTTGTTTGAAGAAGTTTGGTGGTTAATGGCCGCAAAGATAAACGGTTGCAAATCCTTTGTCAATGAACACTTTACGCAATAAGCAAAGATTTCATAAGGAGGTAAGGGTATAGTATTAACGTTTGGGGTTTGGCGTTTGGAGTTGGGAGGCAAACTTCCCGATAGCGTAGAGGGTTGCTGTAGGGTGCCGGGTTTCGCGCAGAGCTAAGGAGAAAAGGAACTATGGAGTATTTTCTCCGCGCCCTCCTTTTCTCCTTAGCTCTGCGCGAAACAAAATCCCGTAATCCATCCCCGAACGCCAAATGCCAAACCCCAAACGACGCTTACCTTCGCCGGATGGATTATTTTCAACGGCTCCAGTCCCTGCTGGAGATGGAGCAGGAGGCGGACCGCGCCGGTTACCTGCAGCTGTCCGGCACCCTGCCGGTGGGGGAGCGCCGGTCGCTCGGCCTCAGCTGGTACCCGGTGGCCATCCGCGATACCGAGATCGGCCGGGGCGATTACCTCACGGTGGAACTGGAACGCACGACCCACCACGAACTGACCCACCAGTTCCGGTTCGGTATGTCGGCCGGATTGTTCTCCAACCACGATCCCAAAAACGACCGCATCGAAGGCATCATAACCCACCAGAGCGGGCATCGCCTGAAGCTGTCGCTACGGACCGACGACCTGCCCGACTGGTGCCGCTCGGGCAAGCTGGGTGTGGATGCCGTATTTGATGAAAATTCCTATAATGAAATGCGGACGGCCCTGAAGCGTGCCGGCAGCCTGCCGGAAAAAGACAGGGCCGGCCGCCTCGTGCGGGTACTGACCGGTGCCGAGAAGCCCCGCTTTCCTTCCGTCATTCCTTCCTTTGCACACCCGGAGCTGAATCCGTTCCAGCAGGAGGCGGTAGCCAAAATCCTGGCAGCGGAAGACCTGGCGATCGTGCATGGCCCGCCGGGCACCGGCAAAACCACCACGCTGGTGCAGGCGGTCCAGGCCCTGCTGAAGAACGGGGAAGGGCAGCTGCTCGTGGTGGCCCCCAGCAATGCCGCGGTGGACCTCCTCAGCGAGCGGCTTTCCCGGGCCGGCGTGCGGGTGCTGCGCGTGGGCAACCCGGCCCGGGTTTCGGAGGACCTGATGGCCCTGACCCTGGACGGGCAGCTGGCCGCCCACCCCGGTGCCCGGGAGATCAAGCGCCTGAAAAAACAGGCCGCTGAATACCGCGACCTCGCCCATAAATACAAGCGCAGTTACGGTAAAGAGGAGCGGGCGCAGCGGGCGGCCCTGTTTGCCGAAGCCCGCAGCATTGCCCAGCAGGTGGAGCAGCACGAACAATACCTGCTCGACGACCTGCTGGCCAAAGCGCAGGTCATCACGGCCACGCCGGTAGGGGCCAGTCATTATTCGGTCCGGCAGCGCCAGTACGGCACGGTAGTCATTGATGAAGCCGGACAGGCCCTGGAGCCTTCCTGCTGGATACCGGTCCTGAAAGGACGCAAGCTGGTACTGGCCGGCGATCACTGCCAGCTGCCCCCCACGATCAAGTCGGAGGAAGCGGCCAGGGGCGGGTTGGCGCGCACGCTGCTGGAAAAATGTGTTGCCCTGCACCCGGAAGCCGTTGTGCTGCTGCAGGAACAGTACCGGATGAACGAGACCATCGCGGGCTATTCTTCCGCTGTTTTTTACGAAGGCAAACTGCGGGCGCATCCCTCGGTGGCACACCGCACCTTGTTTCCCGGCGACGAGCCCCTGCTGTTTATCGATACCGCCGGCTGCGGGTTCGAAGAAAAATACGAAGGCGTGCGGGTGTCCAACCCGGAGGAAGCGGCCTTCCTCGTCCGGCATTTGTCCGGGCTGGTGCAGCAGCTGCAGGAGCATTACCGTCCGGAAGACTTTCCCGACACGGCCGTGATCGCGCCCTACAAGCAGCAGAGCGAAGTGCTGCAGGAACTGCTGGCGGAGGCGGCCCTGCCCGGACTGCCCGTCGCCCGGAGGGCGGCCAATACGGTGGATTCCTTCCAGGGCCAGGAACGCGATATCATTTATATCAGTCTCACCCGCAGCAATGCGGAACAGAACATCGGCTTTCTTTCCGAGATCCGCCGGATGAACGTGGCGATGACCCGGGCCCGAAAAAAGCTGGTCGTCATCGGCGACAGCGCCACCCTGTCACAGTTCCCGTTTTATGCGGACTTCATCCAATACGCAGAGCAGCAGGGCGGCTACCGGAGTGCGTGGGAGTATATGGAGTAGGGGGAAAAGAAAAATATTTATTAAACAATTTTCAATACTCAATTCTCAATAAGCATTGTTTCATGCTGGGAAAAGGGTATTCACGTCCCATGCATTAACCGGATTCTCGCTAAAGCAGTCAACCGTACATCGTACATCGTAAACCGTACATCGTAAATCCTGCTTCGTTGTAAAGGTCTCCCTCCGGGGATCGTTCACAACCGTACAGTAAGTGTCCGGAAACGAACAGATTCGTAGGTGTGGGGGAAAGTAAAGAGCTGAAAATGAGCAGGCTGTAAAAATGGCATCAATTCGGCAGGTAGGGGATGGGTACTTGCGCCCGTCCTAACGAACTAATACCTGCTTATGTTTGCGAACAGTATCAAAGTTGCTATCCGGAACCTGCGCCGCCATGCCGGCTTTACCTTTCTTAACATCACCGGCCTCACCCTGGGGCTGACCGCCTGCCTCCTCATCGGGTTGTTCGTCCGCGACGAACTGCAGTATGACCGCTTCCTGCCGGAAGGGGACCGGGTGTACCGCGTGTACAGCTTCCGCACCGACAACGAAGGCAGCGAAAACCTTGCTGTCATTCCCCCTACGGTAGCCACTACCCTGACGCAGCAGTTTCCCGAGGTGGAGCAAGCCATGCGGATCCTCATGTACAGCGGGAAAAGCCTGCTGGAGGCCGGGGACCGGAAAATTTACGAGGACCAGGGACTGATCGCAGATTCCAATTTCTTCAGCATTTTCCCGCTGCCCTTCCGCTATGGTGCCTCTTCCGGTTCGCTCGACGGACCGGCTTCGGTGGTCCTGTCGGTGTCCATGGCCGAGCAGCTGTTCGGAAAAGAAAACCCGGTGGGTAAATCCATCCTGATCGATAAGGAGCCCTTCCAGGTTACCGGCGTATTCGACATCGGCCGGGAAAAGTTTCACCTGAAGCCCCGGTACGTCATCCCGATGCGGGCCGCACAGCTGCCGGCCGATCGCATGGAAAGCTGGGGCTGGCAACAATTCTATACCTACTTCAAACTGAAAAAGGGAGCCGGGGCCGGAAGCCTGGAGAAGAAGCTGGACGACTACATCCGCAAAAGCGTGAACCCGGTACTCGAGGCGAGGGACCGTATTTCTTTCCGGCTGCACTTTCAGCCCCTGGATAAAGTGCACCTTTACTCCTCCAGCTTCAAGTACGACCTGGCGATCCGCGGCAACATCACGTATGTCCGTGCGCTGAGCATCATTGCGGGCTTCATCCTCCTGATCGCCTGCTTCAACTTTGTCAACCTGGCCACGGCCAAGTCGCTGCAGCGGGCCCGGGAAGTGGGTGTGCGCAAGACGATTGGTGCCAGCCGTGCGCAGCTCATCTTCCAGTTTCTCAGCGAAACCGTGCTGCTGACGACCATCAGCCTGCTGGTATCGCTGGCGATCACCTGGGCCATTCTGCCCTGGCTGAATGCTTTTACCGGCAAGTCCATTCCGTTCGACCTGGTCACCAACCCCCTGTTGTTCCTCCTGCTGCTGCTGCTGTCGGTAGTGGTCGGCGTGCTGGCCGGGTTTTACCCGGCACTGGTGCTGTCGGGTTTTGTACCCGTCAAGGTGCTTAAAGGTTCTGCCGCAGGCGCCACCCGGCCGGGGGCCATACCCTGGCTTCGGCACAGCCTCGTGGTCGTGCAGTTTTCGCTGTCGGTACTGCTGATCATCAGTGCGCTGGTGGTTATCCGCCAGGTGAATTACCTGCACCAGAAGAATCTAGGCTTCCAGAAGGATCAGATCCTGTTTTTCCCGATGCGGGGTGAAAACCTCACGAACAATTATGAGACCTTTAAAAACGAGCTGACAAAAGTGCCCGGCGTGGCATCCGTATCCATCGGCTACGGCTTTCCCGGCGACGCGGTGGCCGGCGATAACATCCTGGTGCCCGGCCGCGGCGATAACAAAAGCTTTTATGCCACCCAGCTCGCCGTGGACCACGATTATATCGAAACCCTCGGTCTCCAGATGGTGGCGGGCCGCGGTTTTTCCAAAGCCGTTACTACCGATAAGGATCATGCGTTTGTAATCAATGAGACCGCCGTACGCGAACTGGGCTTCGGTACCCCGGAGAAAGCCATCGGGCAAACCCTGCACTGGGAGGTATGGGAATCAGTTACCCCTGATTCGCTCAAGACCGGACAGGTGATCGGCGTGGTGAAGGACTTCCAT
>DATAGL010000637.1:0-4013 GCA_036263755.1 Chitinophagaceae bacterium
ATTGACTGCTTTATGTGAGAAGAACTGTAATAGTATAAACAACTACCTTGCCAATCCATTCAGGTGTTCTTAAAACATTTTTTAAAACTGCTTCAAAAAGAACTTTTTTACCTGAATACCTCCTATCACAGAAAAAATGATGCCAAAACGGGTAAAACTGGCCCACTTGATTCGTTAATGTGGGTAGATTCCGCTACAAAATAGAAGCTTTTTTCACAAAAAACACTATCCGGCAGCGTTATTTCTTCTTTAGGTGCCTAGTGGCCTGACAATCAGTCGCAAAAACTCTTAATTTTGCTTCGCCATTTTTTCGGCATTCTCCGCAAACTGCAGGGCCTCGATCAGTTCCTGGATATTTCCGTCCAGCACATCCTGCAGGTTGTAGAGCGTAAGCCCAATGCGGTGGTCCGTTACCCGTCCCTGTGGAAAATTGTACGTGCGGATCTTGGCGCTGCGGTCGCCGGTGCTGACCAGGCTCTTGCGGTGCCGGGCAATTTCTTCTTCCTGCTTGCGCACCTGCTCTTCATACAGCCGGGTACGCAGCATCTGCATCGCCTTCTCCCGGTTGCCCAGCTGTGTGCGCTCCGTCTGGCAGATCACTACGGTGCCGGTGGGAAGGTGGGTCAGCAACACCTTGGTCTCCACCTTGTTTACGTTCTGACCACCGGCGCCGCCGCTGCGCGCCGTCTCCATTTTCACATCGCTTTCTTTCAGTTCGAAATCCACCTCTTCGGCCTCGGGCATTACGGCTACGGTAGCGGCCGATGTGTGCACCCGTCCGCTGGTTTCCGTATCGGGTACCCGCTGTACGCGGTGCACCCCGCTTTCAAACTTGAGGGTGCCGTACACGTCGTCGCCCACCACTTCGATCTGCACTTCTTTGTATCCGCCTACAGTCCCTTCGTTCTCGCTGAGCAGGGCCGTTTTCCAGCCCCTGCGCTCGCAATAGCGGAGGTACATGCGCACGAGGTCGCCGGCAAACAGGCTTGCTTCGTCGCCACCCGTACCTGCACGGATCTCGAGAATCACGTTCTTGTCGTCCTGCGGATCTTTGGGGATAAGCATCTGCCGGATGCCGCTTTCCATTTTTTCCTTCCGCTCTTCGGTTTCAGGCAGTTCCCCCTTGGCCAGCTCGCGCAGCTCTTCGTCGCTGCCGTTCAGGGCCTCGCGGTAAAAAGATACGTCGTCCAGCACCTTGCGGTAGTCGGCATAGACCTGCACGATCCGCTCCAGGCTCCGGTATTCTTTGCTCAGTTCCCCGAACTTGCGGCGGTCCCCGATCACCTCGGGGTTGGTCAGCGCCACACCGATCTCGTCGAAGCGGGCCTTGATGGCTTCTAGTTTGTCCAGCATAATAAGGCGGCAAAATTAACCAAAGGGCCAGGAATACAAACGTTAAGAAGGCTGTATTTTAGGGCATGCAGTATCGTAAGATAGCCGGCCCCCTGTTCGACGGCGCCGGCATTGTTCCCGGGCAGCCGGTCCTCGTGCTGGACCAGACCGGCCGCGTGGAAGCCCTGATCGACCGCAGCGAAGCGGGGGAGGAGGTGGAAACGTATGAAGGCCTGCTCGTGCCGGGGTTGATCAATGCCCATTGCCACCTGGAGCTCAGCCATATGAAAGACCTCATTCCCCGTGGCACAGGCCTCGTGCCCTTTCTGCAGTCGGTGGTGCGCCTGCGGGGACAGCGGGCTGAGGAAAAAGAAGCGGCGATCCGCGCGGCTGGTCAGGAGCTGTATGGCGCAGGTGTAGCCGGCGTGGCCGATATCTGCAATACGGCCGATGCCCTGCAGGAAAAAAGGGGCAGTCCCCTGCGCTGGCACAACCTGGTGGAAGTGCTCAACTTTTATGATGCCGGCCTCCAAAAAAGCCTGGCGCAGTACGGCGCCGTGCAGGCTCAGTACAGGAACGCCGGCCTCACTGCGGTACTCACCCCGCATGCGCCGTATACGGTGAGTGAAAAAACCTTTGCAGCCATCAACGCGGCGACGGCCGGACAGGTGATCACCGTACATAACCAGGAAACCGCAGCCGAGGACCTGCTTTTCCGGGAAGGCAAAGGCGCTTTTCTGGACCTGTTTGCTGCTTTTGCCGACGGGCGGTCGCCATTCGCGGTCAGCGGGCAGTCGAGCCTGCGCACCTGGCTGCGGCATTTCACTGAGGGACAAACGGTCCTCCTGGTGCACAATACATTTATCAGTGAAGAAGACCTCCATTTTGCCTCGGAACATGCAGCACGCTACGGGCTGAAACTGGTGTACTGTCTTTGTCCGAATGCAAACCTTTATATAGAAGAGCAGCTGCCGCCCGCAGCCTTATGGTACCGGTCCGGGATGGAAGTGGTCCTGGGTACCGACAGTTACAGCAGCAACGGGCAGCTGAGCATCGCTGCGGAAATCGCCACCCTCAGGCAGGGCTTTCCCGAAATCCCGCTGGAGTACTGGTTACGGGCGGCCACAGGCAACGGTGCCACCGCCCTGGGCTGGGAGGGCGACCTGGGTTTCTTCCGGAAAGGAACACGGCCCGGGGTGCTGCTGCTAAAGGAAACGGATTTTTCGGTTACGCGGCTGGTGTAAGATCAGCTCAGCACCTCGCGCAGGATGGGCAGGGTGCGCATCGTTCCGAAGTCGGGAATATGCAGTGCGTAATAGGTTTCGTACGCCTGGAGCAGGCGCCGGCGGAAGTCGGCGTTCAGCGAAAGGTCGGACAGGTCCCCGGGCACGCGGGTACGCAGCACCTGGGCCGTGATTTCGGCCTCGGTCCCTTCGAGGTAGTGGCTGTGGCCCGGCTGCGTGTTGGAAAATACCCCTTCCTGCAGGTCGAGGTAGGGTGTTTCTTCCGAATACTCGTCATTGATCTGGAAGCCGAAGAAGGAAGGCAGGTGAAGGGCAAAATACAAGGGAAAATTGGCAGTGGTGGCATTGTCGGCCTTGTCCAGGTGCATCAGTGCATCTTCGGCAAAATAATACAGGTCGGGATTGGGCTCCGGCTGCTTCAGGCATTTGCCCAGCAGCTCGATGAGGTATAGCGCCACGGCATTGCGGCGGATGTCGGAAAGCACATTGCTGTACAGGACGGCCCACCGGAATTCCTTAATGCGCTGCAGGTTCCGGAACTCGTTATGATAGACGACCAGGTCGAGGATGGCCGAAGATTGAAAATGGTTGGCCTTGGGCGTGGTTTTGCGCACCGCGGTCCGCACCCCGTTGACCATATAGGATTGCAGTCCGAACAGCTCCGTGAGTACCGAAACCACCAGGCTGGTTTCGCCGTATTTCACCGTCCGGAGCACAATGCCTTTTGTTTTATGAACCATGCTTTATAACGCTTGGAGGGTGGGGTTTAATGTTTGAAGTTGAAGGTTTAACGTTCTAAAAATAAGACTGGTTTACCTGTTCACTAGTTCACCTGTTCACAAGTTGATTTTCCGCTACTTGTCAGCTACCAACGACACTTCAGATAAGACAGAACTCAGGAACTTGTAAACTTGTGAACTAGTGAACTTTTGAACTTGTGTAAGAACGCTTCCACCTTCACTTCTCCCTACCGGATGAACACAATCTTCGCCGCCACTTTCTCTGTCCGCAATTCATTGGTCACCAGTACAAGGTAAATGCCCGGGGCCGGTTGCCGGCCGCGATAGTCGCGTCCGTTCCATACGGCCTGGCCTCCAAGGGAGCGGGTCTGGAAGACGAGGCGTCCGCCCGGCTCGATGATCTTGACGTGCGAGCGGTCGGGTAGGCCGCGCAGGGCAATGGTGCCGGTATAACCCGGAGGCACAGGGTTCGGGAAGACCCATACATCGCTTTCCTTTCCTTCGGCGGCATCGGTAGCGGTTCCGCGGTAGGAGACCAGTCCCCGGGCCGTTGCAAAAAACACTTCACCCGTACCGCCGCTGACGGCGATCCGGAGCACCTCGCTGCCGGGCAAGGGACTGTTTTCGGCTGTGAACTGGTGCAGCACTTTATCTCCTTCCGGCGCGACCAGCCAGGCCCCGTTGCGGGTGCCCACCC
>DATAGL010000638.1:0-3689 GCA_036263755.1 Chitinophagaceae bacterium
GAGAAACAGAGTACAGCAGGAAGTCAGCTTGTGAACTAGTGAACCTGTAAACTGATCTTGTCGCTGTTGTGGGTGAAGTTCCCGCCTTCGGCCTCGATGGCCATACGGAGTACGTAATCACCGGGCTCCAGGTCGGGCGTCCACCGGATCGTCCAGGTTTGGATGCGGCCCAGATCCTGCAGCCGCAAGCCTCCATTCACATTCTGCCTCCATTCCCGTCCGCGGAATACGCCGATGACGACTGCCGGGTTCACCTCCGGATGCTGTTGCAGGTACCGGCGTACCGCGTCGGGCACCACAACCTTCAGGCGGAGCGCCAGCTCCTGGCCCCGGGCTGCCTGCTGTTTTCTTTGCTCCGCCGTAAACTGCACCTTGCCGAAGGAATGAAAAGCGCTGTCGTAGGAAAGGCCGATCCATCCGCCCCGCGTCCGGGCCGAGTCCTGAAAAGCGGGCAGGTTACCATAATCGAGCAGGTACACCGGTTGCCCGAGAAGCGTGTCTTCTACAGGCCAGTAGTTGTAGTTGTTGCGCCGCTTGCGGTAGTCGTTTAGCGAAAAGGAAGGTACGCCGGTATAGAACCAGTATTTCGAGGCGCGCTGGTAGGAGTTGTAAAACACCAGGGGACGACCACCGGTTTTTTCTTTCAGCTCCTGCGGCCAGCCCTTCCAGGCGTGGTACTGGCTCCAGATAAACTTAACGGGCAGGAAGTCCACAATCATGGCCACACGCACCAGGGCCACCAGCAGCAGGGTAGGCACCAGCAGGCGGTGCAGCCAGCGCCGCGGTCCCGGACGTCCGTAAAGCCAGGCATGGGTCAGCACGATCATCGGCACCAGCGCGGGAGCGGTCCAGTTGGCTTCCACTTTTCCCTTGAAGGAAGAAACAAAGAAGAACAGGAAGATACCCACCGCCGTGAACTTGAGGGCCCGCTCCGCCGCATCGGCCGGCTTTTGGCGAAAGGTGGCCCAGAGCAGGATGACGCCTGCCAGGGGTCCGGCCAGCAGCAGCTGCCCGGCAATGTACTCGAGCGTATAGGAAACCTTGTAAGGATCCACATTGCTTTCGAACAGGTGGTAGCGGAACGAGATCCACCCGTGTTCCCATTGCCACCAGAGATGCGGTACATACAGGAGCGCCGCGCCGGCGGCGGCCAGCCAGGCCTGCGGTTTTCGCAGCAGGTGCAGGTGGGAAAGCAGGGTAAAAAAGATGATCAGCACCGCATGGTACTTCGTATACAGCAGCAGCGCCATGGCCAGCGCCAGTCCTGTGGTATGCAGGACCGAGGGAGCAGCGGCGAATTTTTTATACGCGTAAAAGAACAGGGCCGTGAAAAACAGCAGCGGCGTATCGGGTACGGCCAGGAAACCGGTGACCTGCACCACGGCCAGCGAAAAAGCAATGGCGTAAAACAAAAAGGGATCGCGGTGGCGCAGCAGCTTTTCCGTCAGCCAGAGCGTTCCGGTACTGCAGAGCAGGGGCAGCAGGCGCACGCCCAGCTCGCCGGGTAGAAAAGAACCCAGGCGGATCAGCAGGGCCACCATCGGCGGGTGGTCGAAATAGCCCCAGTTGAGAAACCGTGCATATACCCAGTAATAGGCTTCGTCGTTCTGCAGTTCGGTAAAGGCCGCCTGGATGCCCCCCAGCAGCAGCCAGAGGGAATAAAAGAGGATGCGGTGGTGCTTGCGTAGATCAGTCATGCGCTTGAAAAGAAACGTTGGGGAATACGGAATCAACAATGTTTACCGCCCTTTGCAAACGTACCCCGGATTCGCTGCCCGAAACCAGCGACCAGGGCACGCCGCTGTTGACCACGATATCCAGGTACATCCGGAAGAGCCGGTGCCGGGCGGCAGGGTCGGGGTACTCGCGCAGGCCGTCGGGTACCCAGGGCAGGTCGTTGTTGCAAAGCAGGTAATAATCGGGCCGGTGAGCGGCCAGTGCCCGCAGGATCCAGGAGTGGCAGTTGCCGAACACCACTTCGCACCAGACCTTCATCACGTACTGATCGGTATCCACGAAGTACAGGCCGTTGCGCGCCGCAACGGCCTTTTCCTTTTCAAGCGACAACTGGCCCCGGGCGATGGTCAGCAGGTCGGCATAGGTATAATCCGGCCCGTGCTCTTCAAGGTAGGCCCGGGCGTATTCAGGGCACCAGGCCGTTGCGTAATGAGCAGCCAGCCCTTCGCAGAGGGTGCTTTTGCCGGTGGACTCAGGACCGATGATAACAATACGGCGCAATAGCGAAGTTTAAGGTTTAAGGTTTAAGGTTTGGTCCTGCATGCTTAAGATTTAGGTGTTCAGCAGTTGTTCAATATGATGGCAGGCGAGCCGGAAGCGTTCCTCCCAGGTGCCGCCGATCCGGATGTACGGAACGCCGGACCGTTGCAGGGTGGCTTCATGGTGCCGGCCCAGCGCCTCGCGTTCTGCTTCTTCGAGCCGCGTGCCGTCCTGTACGAACGGGCAGTCCGTGTCCAGGAACAGGTGCAGGTCGAACCGGTTGGCCTCCTCCACCCAGTCCGGCACCGCAAGATCGGTATTAAAAAGAAATCCGGCATAGGAGCGGGTGACGTGGAGGCCGGTATCCCAGATGAGCAGGCGGTTCGCCCGGACTCTGGCCTGCCGGCCGGCTTCAGCCTGCGCCCGGGCAATCTGGTGCAGGTGTTCCAGGGTACACTCCTGGGTATGCGCCAACAGCTCGCGTGCTTTCTCGGGTACGTATACCGTATCAAAGTGCGCCGCCAGCCGGGCCGCCAGTGTCGACTTGCCCGTGGATTCGGAACCGGAAAGGCAAACGGTTTTTACAAAATAAGGACGTACGCAAGCGGGCAGGTAATCCCAGGCGGCCAGCGGCTGTGCGCGGATGGCCGTACCGGAAACGGGGAACAGTGTCCGGTCGTTGAAGAAAAAGTGCCCGGCTTCCAGCAGGCCGGCGAGGTGGGGCCCGTAAGCTTCGGAGGTAAACACTACCTGCACCGGCGGAAGGATGTTCCGGAGGGCCGAAGCCCAGGCAGCGGTGCCCTCCGGGTCGTAAGCGGAAGCATCGGTCAACAGAGCCGGGTCATAGCGGTAGTGCACCAGCCGGATGCGCGGCTCCCCGCCGAGCGCTTCGGTAAGCCAGTCCATCCGTTGCCCGGCCGGGATCGGCTCACCGGGATGGGTGCACAACAGCACGACCAGTTCGTCGCAATGGCCGAGGGCAAAGCGGATCAGCCCGAGGTGCCCTTCGTGCAGGGGCAGGAATTTGCCGAGTACCAGTCCCCTTTTCATGCAGCTGTGCTTTGCCGGCGGGCCCGCTCCTTCCATTCGTTCAGTCCCCACCAGGCCATGATCCAGAGGATTACATAAAATACGGAGGTCAGCACCAGTCCTTTTACAAAGTACAGCGGGACCGAGGCCGTATTGGTGGCGATCCACCAGTACCAGCTTTCCACTTTCTTGCGGGCCATGAGCCACATGCCGGTAAAGGCGGTGGCCGAAGCAAAGGCATCGGCCGCGGGCAGGGCGCCGGGGTAAAAATGTTCCTTCAGCTCCACCAGTGCATAATAAAACACGCTATAGAAGAAGGCAAAGAACGCTGCCTGGTACAGCCATTCGTTCCGGGTGGAAAACGTGACCCGCACTTCGGGCCGCTGCTGCCGGTCGCGGCGGGTCCACAGGTACCAGCCGTAGATGCTCATGACTGTGTAATA
>DATAGL010000639.1:0-3132 GCA_036263755.1 Chitinophagaceae bacterium
TGCTCCGGGTCAGGCGCAGGTCCACCACGTCGCCGGGCACGGCCCCCTCGATAAAAATGACTTTTCCTTCCAGCCGGGCCAGCGACTTTCCTTCGGCCGCATAATCTTCTACCGTAACGTTCTCCAGTACCGGTTTGTTCTTTTTGCGCATGGGGCGTAAAAGTACGCCCTTTCCCATTGGCGCCGGGGAAGGAGGCGGTCCCTTTTACAACTCTTTAACGGGGGAAACCCGTCTTTCGGATTATATTTATCGCTCCAACATCTGATATGAAAATCATTGCCACCCTCGCTGCTGCCTTTTTTACCTTCTGCGCCTCCGCCCAGACCGGGTACGAGATCAAGGTCCAGCTCAAGCCCCTGAAAAAACAATGGGTGTACCTGGGCCACTATTACGGCAAGCAGCTTCCCATTATCGATTCGGTGCTCCTCAACGAAAACAGCGAGGGCGTGCTCCGCGGACCCAAAAAACTGAAAGGCGGCATCTACCTTGTGGGCTTTCCCGACCGGGCCCGCAACTTCGAGATCTTGGTGGACCGGGCCCAGCGCTTTACCATCGTGGCCGATACCGCCCGGCTGGACCAGACCACGTTCGTCAACTCCCCGGAGAATACCGCCTTCAAGGCCTACCAGGACTACATGACGGTGAACGGCCGCCAGCTCGATGCCCTTTACAAGCAGCGGGGCACGCTCACCGGCGCCGAGGCGGAAAAGAACAGAACGGCCATTGAAGGCCTGAACCAGACCATCCGGAGCTACCGCGACAACATCATCCGGAAGGATCCCGAATCCCTGCTGGCCGTGCTCCTCACCGCCATGCGCGAGCCCGAAGTACCGCAGACCCCCGAAGCCCGGAGCGACTCCACCTTTGCCTACCGCTACTTCAAGCAGCACTACTGGGACGACGTCAACTTTTACGACGGCCGCCTGGTGAACACGCCGTTTTTCGAGGCCAAGCTGGACCGCTATTTCGAGCAGCTCGTATACCCTTCGGCCGATTCGGTGATCAGGGAGCTCGACTGGATGCTCGGCTACGCTTCCATTGATACGGTGATGCAGCAGTTCCTGCTGGTGAAATTTGCCAACCGGTACCTGAACCAGAAGTTCATGTGGGAGGACAAGGTATTCGTGCACCTGTTTGAAAAGTACTTCTCCAATAAAAGCTACACCTGGCTGAACGACCGCGGGCGCAAGGTGCTTACCGACCGGGCCTACAGCCTGATGGCCAACCTTACGGGCAATCCCGCCTCCGACATTGCCCTGCCCGACCCTTCGGGCAAAACGGCCAACCTCTACGAAGTGGCGGCCCCCTTTACCCTCGTGGCCATCTGGGACCCCACCTGCGGTCATTGCAAGGAAGTGATGCCGAAGATCGACAGCCTCTACGAGGCGAAGTGGAAGGGCCTGGGTATGAAAGTGTTTGCCATGGCCAAGGAAACCGACGGCACGAAAGACACCTGGCTGAAGTTCATCAAGGACCACAAGCTGGAAAAGTGGACCCATGTATACTACTCCAAGGAGGCCGAAAAGGCCCGCGTGGACGCGGGTACGCCCGGTTATTCGCAGCTGTACGACGTACAGAGCTTTCCCACCCTGTACCTGCTGGATGCCGAGAAACGCATCATCGCCAAGAAAGTGACCGAAGACCAGATCAACGAGATCCTGGCCTATAAACTCCAAAACACGAAGTAACGCCCTCCTGCTTATGAAAAAGTGGATCCTGCTCGCCGCCCTCGGCTCCGGGCTTCAGGCCCCTGCCCAAACCCTGTTCACCTACGGCACCGACTCGGTATCCGTGCAGGAATTCCTGCAGGCCTGGAAAAAGAACAACGGGGGCAAGGCCTCGGCCGCCGACCGCCGTGCCTACCTCGATTTATACATCGCTTCGAAGCTTAAAGTAAAGGAAGCCCGCGCCCTGGGTTTTGATACGCTCGCGCAGCTGAACGCCGACCTCGACAACCTGCGGGGCCAGCTCCTGCCGGCGTACCTCACCGATACGACCCTGGTGGAAGGCCTGGTGCGGGAGGCTGCCGCCCGTGCCGCCAAGGACATTCACCTGCAGCATATTTTCATTTCCTTCACCGGCCGTAACGGCCAGGCCGACACGGCCGGCGCCGAACAGCGCGTGACCGCCGCGGTGCGCGCCCTGAAGGGAGGCGCCTCCTTTGAAACGGTAGCCCGCCAGTATTCCGACGATCCGGCCGCTGCCGCCAACGGCGGCGACATAGGCTTCATTACGGTGTTCACCCTGCCCTACTTCCTGGAGAACCTGGCTTATGGCACACCTGAAGGAGCGGTGTCGGACCAGCTGCGCAGCCGTTCGGGCTATCATATTTTCCGCAACGCCGGTACCCGTCCGGCCCTCGGGCGCGTGAAGGCTGCGCAGATCCTGCTGGCCTTGCCGCCCGGCGCCGGTGAAAAGGAAGAAGCGGCATTGCGCCGCCGGGCCGATTCACTGTACGCCCGGCTGCTGAAAGGCGATGATTTCGCCCGGCTGGCAGCGGCCTTTTCGAATGATTATGTGTCGGCAGCGGCCAACGGCCAGCTGCCCGAGTTCGGCGTGGGCCAGTACGATCCCCTGTTTGAATCCACCGTATTCAGCCTCGGCAACGGGAAGATCAGCCGCCCCTTCCGCACGGCGCATGGCTACCACATCGTGAAAAAGATCGCCGCTGTGCCCCCTCCCGTCAACGGGAAGGATGCTTCCGTACGGGCCGCCCTCAAGTCCCGCGTGGAAGGCAGCGACCGCATGGAGCAGGTGGGCGTCGCCTTTGCCGCCCGGGTGCAGCAGCAGGTGACCGTACGGCCCGAACCGTTTTCGGCCCCGGCGCTCTGGACCCTGACCGACAGCCTGCTGGCAGGACAGCCCGCCCCGGCTCTTCCGGTTGGTCCGGCCACGCCGCTGGTGCAGGTGGGCCGGCAAGCCTACACGGCTGCCGACTGGGTGGAATATGCCCGCACGGCCCGTTTCCGGCCCGACGGCTCCGGCCTTCGACCGTATGAAGAGGTGTGGAAGGATTTCCTGCAGCGTTCGGCGATGGATTATTACCGCGCCCACCTGGAAGACTATAACGAAGCGTTCCGCGCCCAGCTGGCCGAATTCCGCGACGGCAACCTGTTTTTCGAGATCATGCA
>DATAGL010000640.1:0-4026 GCA_036263755.1 Chitinophagaceae bacterium
TCCTGATCATCTTCCGCATACAGTATTACCGGTTTTGTCGGGGCTGCATTCATAAGTCCGATCGCTTGATTGGGTACGGGTAAAAAGATTATGCCATTGATAAATAAAGTATTACAAAAGGGAGGGCCGCTTATCGGGCCAGGTTACCCGTTGGTACAAGCAACATTCTCTTTTCTTTCTTCCATCCGTCAATGGTCTTTGCAAAAACAGAAAGCCCCGTTGCCGGGGCTTAAGTCTTATCGGGTACGGCTGCTGCCGGATCCCCTTCCGGAGGACTTGGCGGCCGAACTGCGGCTGCTGTTGCCCGTATTACCTGTGTTGCTGCCGCCTTTCGAAGCAGTGGTATTACGGCTGCCGGCAGCGGTGCTGCGGCTGTTGCCCGTTGTTTTGGGTGCAGCCGTTGTCTTGCGGGCGGCCGATGTAGGAGCCGGGCGGGCAGCCACGGGCTCCAGTTCCCGGGAGGCGGCACGGGCGCCTTCCTTGGACGTGCTGCGGCTGGCGGTATTGCGGCCCGTGGTAGCCGGGCTGGCCATTGTGCGGCCTTTGCTGCCGGTGCTTTCCGCGGCCTTATTCAGGCGGTTGACGGCCATATCGGTCAGCCGGTCGTCGGCTTCGTATTCTTCGTTCAGGGTTTCTTCCAGTAATTCAGCCACCGCTCCCAGGTTAAGCTCGCGGGCAAAGGCCCGGGCCGTACCGTAGCCGCAGATCTCGTAGTGCTCGATCTTCTGGGCGCAGGCAATGATGGCAGCGTCCAGTACTTCAGGGCTCATATCTTCGGCCATTACTTTATTGCCTTCTTCAATCAGGCCCTTCATGCCCCTGCATTCCTGGCTGCGCTTGAACAGGCGGGAAAGAAGCCCTTTGCTTTCGCTGCTTTCCGCATCTCCCATATGCTGCTGCACCTGCTCCAGGCGCTTCAGCTGTCCTTCGGTGACCCGGAGGTGCTGTTCCAGCGCTGTTTTAAGAGCGGGGTTGGAAGCTTTGCCGATCATGGCCGGCATGGCTGCTATGATCTGCTCCTCGGCGGAATACAGATCCATTATTTCATGTTTCAGTAAATCCCGGAGGTCATTCATTTTTTCCATAAAAAGGAGTTTCCGGAAGGAAGTAAAAAATTGTGCCGCATCGCCTTGCTGCCCGGAAAACAACCGTGGACCCGACCGTAGAAGCGGGTGCGGTGAGGAGCAGGTAGAAACTGATAACCCCGACCTGCTGCTCGGTGCAATGCTATCGTACCTGCAGCAAAAAAAGCGGGAGCAGCCGGAAAGCGGGTGTTTTACGTAGGAGCCACAGGTATTCCTACCCGTTTTCCTGTAATTTGCCACAGGCATTTTACCGATTGCATTTCCCGGCAAGGCTTTCTAATTTGCCCTTGAATCCGATCCCTGTGAAGGCCGTCCTAACCCAAATGAAAAGCCATGGCCCGAAAAAACTTTATGTCCAGTGATTTCTTCCTGGACCTGCCGGAGGAGAAATCCCGGCAGATTATTCTCACCCTTCCCGAGCTGGTTCCGCATATCCATTACATGGGGGTGCATCCGGTCAATCAATCCGTCCGTTTCCTGTTCGAACGCCAGGACGAAGGTCCCAACCGCCAGCTCGACGTGGCGCTGCTGCCCTTGAACGACAGCTTTACGCGGGTAGCGCTGCGGGCTTCCTACGTGAACGGGCATGCGTTTGAAGCCGACAGTACCATCGGGGACCTGCTTGCGTTTATGGAAGCGGCTATCCTGGCGGCTGCCCGGGGCGAAAGAGTGGTCCTTCCCGAGCAGGGGCGTAAACGGGCAACACCCAACCGCTGGCCGTTGCTCCTGGCACCCCTGGCCTCCCTTATGGACATGACCTTTCTGTGGAAAAAAGCATAGATCCATAAAGAAAAAGCCTCCGTATGGAGGCTTTTTCTTTATGGATTTGCCGGAGGATAAGGTACTGCCGGAGCCGGCATGCGGTGCACCCGGACCGGATGCCGGCCTTGCCCGGGCGTGGTTGCGCTCCGTGCCCGACAGGAACTGCAAGCGATCTCCTTCTATCCGTTTATCCTCCCAGCTGGCTTTTTAAAAATCCTTCGATCATGCCGCAGGAAACGAGGAATGGTTTGGAGTCAATCACAATGGCCAGGCTTTGACCGGATACGGTATAGGAACCGGCAATGGAATTGCCGAATACCGAAACGCTGAAGGAGCCTGCCTGTGCATCGCCTTCAAAAGTCCCTCCCTGGCCCTGTACCGTTGTTTTTGCTTTCTGAAGCACCTGCTCTGCGGAGCCGGAAAACGGGATGTTGAAATTACATGCTGCCATACGTCAAATTTAAACCAACAGGGCAATAATTGTTCCGGGACCCTTCCGTTTCCTTTGCTTTCGGTTTGCCTACAATTCATGGCCCGATTTGCCCGGTTCATACAAATGTGCAGCAAACAGGCCTTTTTTCCGCCGCATCTTTGATTCATCAAACAACGCACATGGAACTGAAATGGATGGAATACACACTGGCCGCGCTGCGGATCGTTTTCGGAGGGTTGATCCTCCTGCTGGCCGGTCTCATCTGCTGCATATAAGCGGCCCGCAACTACTTCTTTTACGGACGGTTTAGCATACACGAAAAGGCAGAGCATAAAGCTCTGCCTTCTTCATTTCCGTTCGCTGGTGATCCACCAGGTAACCCCGCAGGGGTCCAGCACGCCACAGGTCCGCCCGTAGTCCTGGTCCGACAGTTCCATCACCACGCTCGCACCGGCTTCCAGCGCTTTCCGGTAGGAGGAGTCAGCATCCGGCACATATATGAACAGGCTGCCGGTTACCGGCGGATAGGCCTCGGTACTATCACAATACATGATGCGGCTGTTGCCGATCTGCAGTTCCGCGTGCATCAGGGTGTGATCCTCCCGTAAACGGGTGGAGACTTCCCGGGCATCAAATACATCCCGGGTAAACCGGCCAAAGGCCGAGGCGTCCTCCAGGATAAAATAGGGAATGACGGTAGATTGCTGTTCCATGCAGTTGAATTTTGAGCAAAGATGGTACGCCGGCCCGTCGGGAAATTGTATGTAGCCGACATTATTCGCTGCGCCAGTCCGCGCCTTCTGCCCCGCCCCGGAAATATTCTTTCGGTGTATAGCCGGAAAAGGAGCGGAACTCGCGGATGAAATGCGCCTGGTCGTAATAGCCGCACCCGTGCGCCAGGTCGGTCAGGGAGCGAAACCGGCTGCCATAAGCTTTCAGGGCTTGCTGGAACCGGAGTACCCGGGCGAGCCGGGTGGGTGCAAAGCCGGTGTACTCCCTGCATTTGCGCTCCAGCTGCCGCTCGGATAGCCGCAGCTCCCCGGCCCAGTCGCGTACGGTAGGCTGCGGGCCTTTTACAAACAGTTCGCGCAGGGATTGCACCACAGTCGTATCCCGGTCGCGCGCGGCGGACAGGCGGGCGCGCAGGAACCCGCTGAGCCGTTCCGCGCGGGCTTCGTGCGTGGGCGCCGTAATTATGGCTTCTTCCAGGAGGCGGCCGTCGCAACCCCAGACCGACGACAGGTCGGGCGTTTCCTCCACTACCTGGCGGAGGGAACTGCCCAGGAGCCGGGTCAGGGCAAAGGGGTACAGGTAGGCCCCGAAAATGCCGAACCGTTCCGCCGTAACGTATCGCCTGTACCGGGAGGCGGGGGCATGCAGCATGGAATAGACCTGGCCCGAAGCCCCTTCCGGTTCATCAAAAAGGCCCCGGTAGTGAAACACCAGTTCCGCGCTGGCATCGGCCATTGAGCGGTATACATACGGCTGTCCCGCTTCGTTGCCCTCGAATACCCAGTACATCCGTACGTAAGGGGTGAGGTCGGGAGGAGGGGGAAGGCGGAGGAAGCGCATGGTTCGGGTTTGGAGTTTGGAGTTTGGAGAAAATGACGAGTAGGGGAAGATACAAATTAGTTTGGCTTTCGGTTGTTCTGCAGCAGGCATTCTGCTCTAGTTCCGATGGGGAAAAAGGGATTTCACGGAGTGCAGTCTCCGGGGCTATGGGAATGGTTTTCCTTTTGAATTCAG
>DATAGL010000641.1:0-3859 GCA_036263755.1 Chitinophagaceae bacterium
ACGTACGGGGTAGGAAAGTTCAGGTACCGGTAGGCCGTATCCGTATCGGTGCCGTCCGACACCACCAGCATCACCGTATCCACCGCCCGGTACAGGTAATGGGCGTACTGGGCATGGTAACCGGTGCCCACCAGCGTATCGTTGCGGAACCATTGGTAGGTAAAGCCCTTGCGGGAGGTATTCGTCAGCTGCACCAGCCCGGTGGCCTGCACGCCCGTGGTGTCGGCCCGGAACCGGGCGGCGGGGTACACGCTGGCTCCGCCGTTGGTGGTCATCATCAGGAAACCGTTCGTGCCGCTGGCCCAGCCGGTCTTTTCGTTGAGGAAATGAACACTTGTAAGACCGTAGGTCGAGTCGAAATGCTCAGGTGTCTTCCGCACCCGGTCCCAGTTCCGGCCGTAATCGTCCGTGCGGTATACATCCATCCAGCCGCCGGGCGTAAAACCGGTACTGTCGTTTACAAATACGAGTTCTCGGTCACCATACGGGGCGTACCGGTTGGCTTCATTCTGCTGGGTCCACGAGGCTCCCCCGTTGGTGGTCCGGTAATACACCTCACCAGAACGTTCGCCCAGGTACCCGTTGCTGGGGGTCAGGAAATACACGTGCGCGTAGTTTACCCAGGAACCGGTGCGTTGCGGAAGGGGTACGGCTGTCCAGGAGGCGCCGCTGTTGGTGGTCTTATATACTTTGTCCCCTCCGCATACATAGCCTGTGGTGGGTGTGGGAAAGGAAAGCCTGGCCAGCTGCTGGTGGGTAGCTGCAAATACGGGTGTCCAGGTCAGCCCGCCGTCAGTCGTGCGCAGCACCTCCTCATGATGCACAGCGTAGCCGGTAGATCCGTTGCCGGGAAACTCGATATCCGTAATGCCCTCATTGAACGCCGGTGCCCCGGGGTTGTACGGCCGTACGAGAACCAGCCGCCAGGAAAGGCCGCCGTTGTCCGAGTGCAGGATAATCGGAAGGCCAAGAGCATCGCCATACAGCAGGAGCGTCTGCGCCGAGAGGGCTTTTACACCGTTAATGTTCACCCCCATGTCCAGGTTCGCCAGCATGAACATGGACATTTGCGTATTGCTGTTGCGGAAGGTCCGCTGCGTGAAGGTGCGGCCGCTGTCGGTGGTATAGCCGACAGTGTTGTTGAACCGGTAAGTGATATAGCCCGTTGAGGGCGAGACAAACGAAATCCCGGATATTTCATTTTTCGCTCCGGGGCTCCGCCGGAGTTCGCGGAACTGGGCCCGGGCGGAAACAGCGGTGAGGACAGCAAAAAGTACAATAAGGCAGCGGATTGATCGGGCAGGGAATCGGGACATAAGCGGTAGTTCGGTTTACCGGTTGTCCATAAGATGGTGGTTTTACAGCGTGCAGGGCACAAAGGCCTGCAAGATGAAAAATAATTGCGGCTTGGGCAAGCGTTTCGGAAAATTGGGAGCTTCCCGGCTGCGCCTTACATTTGGGGCATGACCCGTACCTTCCCGAGCCGGCGTGCCGCGCTGCCTTTTTTCTTTTTGGTGTTCTGGTGCTGCTCCTGCGGCAAGAGTGGTGCCGACAACCCGGACACCGGTAACCCGGGCGCCGGCACGGGGGGTGCCGATTATACACTTGACCGGCTGGTTATCCGCTCGGAGATTCCACGCGAGGGCGGATTGGTACATACATCTGTTTACACCATCGGGTCCGGGGTTTCTGAGAACCTGGTGGAAATTACCCGGCATGACACCAGTTATCTCCTGGGGAGTTGCAACACCATCTCCACCGTTCGTTACCGCTACGAGTTTTCTTCCGGGCGGCTGACCCGGCACAGCGCCAAAAGCGCTGTTCATTCGGATTGCAACGGCGGCATACCGGATAAGGTAGAGCACCGGTACAACTATGACATCACCTATACCTATTCCGGGAATCATCAATCGCCGATGCAGGCATTGCTGCGCACCTACATCGACAGTGTCACCGGCGGGGCGCAGCAACAGATGTTGTTCCAAAGAGACGGGCAGGTCGGTGATATTGCTCCGGGATATTTTGTCACCTATTACGGTGGCTACCGGGAAGGCCAGTCCGATCCAACCGGCCCCTGGATTTTTCCGTGGCTGGGACTTTCGGTAACCGGTGACACGGCCCTGTTCGTGGGTAACGGAGTACCCTGGTACCGGTTCCTGCGCAACGTTCCGGGCAACCCTTCCTATAACAACGATTTGCATGGCACCTATCATTACTTCGCTTATAATCCCAAGGGCCTGCTTACCGGGTATACGGTCGACAACATGTATGATTCGGGTTACTATGTGGGCAATACGCCGCATGTGGTGACGAGACCGGGGCTTTCCCGCAGGGTGCGTTTCCAGTACGACGAAGGCGTACTCCGGGCGCTGGGGCCGCTGCATGTCAGCGCCAACAGGCTGTTCTTCCCCCTCCTGGAGTTCTGGAACAATACCTCCGTGCTCCAGCTGTACTGGGAAAGCGCTACCCTGGAACCCCATCAGCTGCTGAGCACCGGATACACGGACTCGATCCTGGATCTGAAAGGGGGTGCTTATACAGTGTTGAAAGCTGATGCCATGCACAGTGTGCTGACCAAAGACGGGCAGGGCCGTCCCAAAACACTGATTAAAAAAACCACGGGTTACGACCAGACAGATACTTACGAGTTCTTTTACAAACAGCAGTAGCAGGAGGCGCGGCGTTGTTCCGGAACGCAGCCGGAACGGAAACCAGACGCCGGTCCGGCTGTTTTTTCCTTACCCAATCCGTAATAGCTAGACGGTCTGCTGCTGCCACACATCCGCATAAGTATCGGGGTGGCGCCTGAACTGCGCATGCACAAAGGGGCAAAGCGCCACTATTTTCAGCCCGTTTTCCCGGGCATAGCCCACCAGGGCTTCGAGCAGTTTTTTGCCCACGCCCTTTCCTTCGGCTTCGGGCTTTACTTCGGTGTGGTAGGCCGTCAGCAGCGGCGGGTCCACGGCAATGATCATTTCCCCCAGCACGTGGCCTTCTTCGCGGTACAGGATGCGCCCCTGCCCGTCTTCGCGGAACCGGATCGTTGTTTTTTCCATAAGCATCTGCCCGGGCCATACCGGTCCCGGGCAGATGAAGGTAGGGATAAAACGCATGGACCACGCAGGGGCCCGCCCGTCGGGTTCCTCCTCTTAACTTTTATTGATCCGAGGAATGCGGAACGCTTCCCGACCGGTCAGTCGCGGTAATCGGTCAGCAGGTAATGCGTCAGGGCCAGGGCCAGGAAGGCCCCGTGAAACAGCAGCGTCTTCCGGTTCTTCCGGATAGCCGGCAGCAGGGTGAGCGCTGCCAGACCCACCAGGAATCCCTGGTCCGTCTTCCGGTGCACCTTCATCGGGATCAGCGGCTTCAGCGCCACCGGGGTTTGCGACAGGGCATTGAGGGCAAGAAAGGTCGTGCCCAGCGCCGGATAAATAAATTTAGCCTGCCGCGACAGTAAAGGCAGCAGGGGCGCACTCAGCTGCACCGCTGAAAAGCCGTAGTCCAGGATGCCGTGTAATTTGGGGGTAACCGGTTTTGTAGCCATAACTCACTTTTTTATTCCCGGTACAAACACCATGCTCTTTTGCCGGTCCATGGACCGGTTTCTTTTGCACGGCCCCGATCCCGAAGCAGGGCCCGGTCCTGCAACAACTACCTGCGTAAAACAGACCTCAGGCACCCGTTCCGGACGGCGGTTGCTGCAAAAGATCAGGCCGCCACACCGGTGGCAGCGTACCGGGCATAAAAACGGGCAAATTCCGGGGCAAAGGTTTCCAGCGGGCGCACCCCAAAGGTTTGCGGCGGATGCTGCCGGTAATGGGCAAAGAGGTTTCCGGATTGAATAGAGGCGCCCAGTTCA